>NZ_JBHIQG010000431.1:0-1815 GCF_042196425.1 Bartonella sp. AD328YNZD
AATTGTTTTTTTGATTTTTACAGTGTGCTTTTAGATTTCCCTACCTTTAAATTTTTCTTGTAAGTTTTACGGCAAAAGAAGCGTTAGAAGCGTTTCAGAGTACTCTTACGCCTAGTTTCATTGTTTCAAGCTCCCTTACAGATACAATAAACGTTTATATTTTCATCTCTACCAAATACGCGAGATTAACAGCGGATATCATGAAAACAGTGTTTTAATAGAAAACAGTAAGCTTAAAGAGATAAACGAAATTGGTAAACCAATCCCCTGCCCGCTTGTTCTCTCTACCGGTTATGCGAATAAAAAGCCCCATCTACTTTTTCTGACAAGCAAAGAACACACACAACATTTAGTAACATACTATTGTTGAAATTCTTGTCACAAAACCTTCCGTTCAGGGATTATGCGCATTGCCTGCTTCCTTCTCTCCAATAAACAATCTGCCAATAAAGAATGTTATTGCAGTTACGATAATACAAAATTATACTTCTGTTCTCATTCTATATTTTTCGAATTATCACACATTATCCACCCGCTTCACTGCTATAACAATGAAAGGAGAAAAAAATTAAAACACAATATGGCATTTCTCTTTCACAAATCTTATATAAGCCACAAAATTGTTGCGCGACTTTCTATGCAAGGTCAAGCAATAAAATCATACTCTAAAAAACCATTCCACACACCACTTTTTGATATTATAAAGCCATAAAATGCAATTATCATCCCCGCAAAAAATATCTCAGAAAAACGAAATTCCTCCTGCAACAATTGAGATACTCTCTCAAATATTATCAAAGTATTATTGGTTGGATAAATTTGATGACTTATTCCTTTTGACACCATCTGCTCTTAATGAAAAACTAGATGATTGTGAAACTGTCAAGATTAAGAAACGACTAAAGGCAATCAATTGGCAATGCAAAAAACCGCTTGAAGTCCTTGGTAACTTGCTTGGAGATTTTTTGGATAACGAATCCCATCAGTCAATCGAATTTATATTTGAAGACATATCAAAAGATCAAATACTACAACAGCTTAAAACAGATCAACGTAAAGTTTTAGAAACGTTAAAGAAAGATAGATTAGAATATCTGCGTGGAGGATATATTATCAAGAAGGGACTCACCTCCACACACAACACACAAGAATTGCAAAAAGCTGGTCTCCTCTCTACAGAAGAGCTACAAAAACGTATTACAGAGAAAGGACTTTCAGCAGTAGAAATCGAAATAAAAAGGGCATTAGAAAATATAGAAAAAGATCCAAAGGAGGCGGTTCTATTTGCAGCAAATCTGTTGGAAGCCTCTTGCAAAGCTTATCTCGACCACCATTCTATCTCATATAAAGAAAACGCCCATAATACGCTGCCCTCTTTATGGGAAAAAGTCGTTAAGAAAGCTAAGATCCATCCCGAAGATATAAAGCAAGAAAACTTAAAAAATCAAGATCTAGATGAAAATGACTTAAAAATGATCACATCCGGTCTGTATCAAGTTGTGCATGGTACTATGAATTTAAGAAACAAGAAAAGTGCAGCGCACGGCCGCTCAGAAAAAGATTTTGAACTAATCAATCTCAAACCTCGCCATGCGCGTTTAACTTTTAATGCCGCCCATTCTCTCTCAATTTATATCTTAGAGCTCATGGATCAGCCATAATTAAAAGACTTTAGAAAAAACATATCACGACTACCAGCATTTTCTCATGCCATTTTTAATGCCTAAAAAGCATTAAAGGGGGCTGCTGCTACCCTACAAAACCAAATATTTCTATAGCATGACAACATGAGTAGTCACAGCACCCTATGGTTCT
>NZ_JBHIQG010000432.1:0-1814 GCF_042196425.1 Bartonella sp. AD328YNZD
ATGAAGCAATCTACAGGCTATAATGACCAAATATTTAAGCTTTATTCTGCATTGCTTGATTCAGCATCAAGAAACTGATGCAAATCTACAATGTAATAACGTTGCAATGCATTATCTACACTGCTTTGTGCCTTTGCCTGCCATGCTTCTTGAGCGGATTGATAATCTGAAAAAATACCAACCACATCTAAATCATCAGGATTCTTAAATTGATTACTGTTAAGACTTTTTAATTCCCCACCAAATACAAGATGTAAATATTGTTTTTTTTCCTTTGTTTCAGTCATATGTGCCTCCATATCATTCAAATGATTTTAGCGCTTTTTATGTGATTAAACTAACTTTGCTTGACGAACAACATCTATCATATCCTGACAGCAATTATTTTTACCAGCAATTAAAAGCCCATATTGGTAAGGTTCAATTCCATAAGATAGTAAAGGAGTATCAAGTGATAAAAAACACCCTCCACACTCCTGCAAAATAAGATCAGCAGCGGCAATATCCCATTCATGACAATTTGGACGAACTAATACGATATCAATTTCATCTTGAGCAACAAGAACAATACGATAAGCAAGAGAAGGAAGATAATGGTAAAGACTGACTTGATTGAGAAAATCATCTGGTAATTTTTGTGCGAGCGATTTATCAAGTGAAATTTTATATTTTCGATGAACCTCAAAGGCTAAACGAGGAAGTTTTATTCCATTTAATGTTGCTCCTTCACCCGTTACAGCTGCATAAACATCCCCTTGAGCCGGACATTGTAAAACGCCCACAATAGGACGCCCATTCTCAATAATAGCAACAGAAATACACCAATAAGTACTGCCAGAAAGAAAACCACGTGTCCCATCAATAGGATCAACGACAAAGGAGCGCTTATAATCTTGTTGTTCTCGATTATCTTTTGTTTCTTCTGAAATCCATCCATAATTTGGACGCGCTCCAAGAAGCTTCTCTTTCAAGAAATGATCGACAGCAAAATCTGCCTCACTGACCGGGGAATTACCTTCTTTAATCCAGACATCCAACGTGCATCCAAAATACCGCATTGCTAAATCTCCTGCCTCTCGACAAACGTCACGCAAAAGATTTAAATCAGAAGAATGATGCATATTATTTTCCTGCAAGTGTCATCCCTTCAATTAACAATGTTGGAGCTGCTGTACCATAACGCCGATCAATATCATTGGCAGGTGTTAAATGTGCTAACATATGAAGCAAATCAGAGCCTAGGGTTACTTCACTCACCGGATAAGCAATTTCACCATTTTCAATCCAAAAACCGGAAGCCCCACGACTATACTGACCAGTAATAAAATCAATGCCATGACCGAATAATTCGGTCACATAAAATCCATTTCGCAAATCTTTTATCATATCGCAAGGCGATACTAAACCCGGTTCAATAGCAAAATTTGTACTGGTCGGCTGCACTAATGATGCCGAACGCATACCGTGTCCATTTGTTTTAAGTCCCAATTCACGCGCTGTAGATGATGAAAGAAGCCAATTTTTTAAAATACCATTTTCAATAATATTGAGTGTTTTCCCCTCTACCCCTTCTCCATCAAAAGGATGAGAAGCATTTCCACGTAATCGCAAAGGTTGATCGGTTACATTAACATTAGGCTTCATCACTTCCTTGCCTAGGAAATTCTGTAAAAGACTCGTTTTTCGAGCCACAGAGGCTCCATTGACCATAGATGCGATATGCCCTGCAATTCCACGAGCTGTACGCGGATTAAAAATAACATCAACGCCCCCAGTCGCCGCACGAACTGCACCCAAACGTCGAACTGCACCAA
>NZ_JBHIQG010000433.1:0-1804 GCF_042196425.1 Bartonella sp. AD328YNZD
ACAAAGGAAAAGAGGGAAAACACGATGGATTCTATTCAAATTGTTGGGGGAGAAAAACTTAAAGGAACAATTCCTATTTCTGGGGCAAAAAATGCTGCATTGCCTCTTATGATTGCGGCGCTTTTGACAGAAGAAACGCTCACTTTAGAAAATATTCCGCATCTGGCCGATGTTGAATTGCTTATTCGTATTCTCAATAATCATGGTGTTGGATATGCCGTTGATGGACAAGAGTTTAACGATGAATGCGTGAATTCAAGAACAATTCATTTTACGGCGCAAAAAATAGCTACAACACGGGCACCATACGAACTGGTGAAAAAAATGCGTGCAAGCTTTTGGGTTATTGGACCTCTGCTTGCACGATGCGCAGAGGCTTATGTTTCGCTTCCTGGAGGATGTGCTATCGGGACAAGACCTGTCGATTTTATCCTTGAGGGACTTAAAACTTTAGGCGCACAGATTACTATCGAAAATGGATATGTTCATGCAAAAGCGCCAAGGGGGTTAAAAGGTGCTTGCTATCGTTTCCCTAAAGTCACTGTTGGTGGAACCCATGTGCTGCTGATGGCGGCGACAATGGCAAAGGGAACAACCACTCTTGAGAATGCGGCTTGTGAACCAGAAGTGACAAACCTTATTCGAACCCTGAATACTATGGGGGCTCAAATAACCGGTGAAGGAACAACAACGCTTACAATTGAAGGGGTTAAAAAACTCAACGGTGCTAGAGTACGCGTTATTGCTGATCGAATCGAAGCGGGAACATATGCAATGGCTGTTGCTATGACGGGAGGAGATGTCTTTCTTAAAAATGCAAATCCTAATCATCTCACAAAAGTGCTTAAGGTGCTGCAAAAAACAGGACTCGAGATTCAAATAGAACCTCAAGGAATTCATATTAAGCGAAATCCAAAGAACACCAAAATTATGCCCGTTGATATTAAAACAGGACCTTATCCTGCTTTTCCAACCGATCTCCAAGCGCAATTCATGGCGCTCATGACACGGGCTGAAGGAATCGCGCATATTACAGAGACAGTTTTCGAAAATCGTTTTATGCATGTTCAAGAACTCAATCGCTTAGGAGCACAGATAAAGCTTGATGGGCAGACGGCAACCGTTTATGGAACAGAGAATTTGCAAGGGGCTCCCGTTATGGCGACGGATTTGCGTGCTTCTGTTTCTCTTGTGATTGCAGCATTGGCGGCAAAGGGAGAAACAAACGTCAATCGTGTCTATCATCTTGATCGTGGATTTGAGAGATTAGAAGAAAAATTAGCTCGTTGTGGCGCAAAAATCCAACGCATCACAGTGTAAAGCTTTCAAAGATATGCTCCAAAGAATGGCTTTGGGAGGGGGCGATATATTTTTAGGTGTGCTTTTTGGAGGCTTGATCTCAAGAATCAAGGGTTGTTAATCCTCTCAATAAACGTGGGTTTTATCTCATGGTTTTTACGAGCGAGCATAAGAGTTTGAGAGGCGGGTGGGGTTCATAAAACAAACACTGTTTTTAAATTTTATTGCCAATTTCCTGAAATTACTTTATACCTTAAAGGGTGACTTTGGTCGTCTACGCAGCGATCAGTAGGGTCTGAAAGCCCTAAAGTTCGATCATAAAATGAACCTACTCTTGTAGGTATCCCGGAATTCCGGGAGTTTTTGCCATGTCCAGGTGCTCTCTAGCACTAAAAGCAAAAAAAGCTGATTCGAACTCAGTACTTTCAGACTCCCGGAATACCAATGCGAGGGCGCTCGCACTCGGCAGGGGAGCTTGAAGTGAAAGCTAAAAATCCACATTTTA
>NZ_JBHIQG010000434.1:0-1793 GCF_042196425.1 Bartonella sp. AD328YNZD
ATAAGAAACGTTAAAACTCTTTTTTATTACAGTTATAACTTAGTTATCATTTGCTCTTAAGAACGTTTCATTTATGAGAAAACTAAGATTTAGCTTTCACAGCAGAAAAAATTTAAAAACCTTACATTTTATAAAAGCGTTTGTTTATTTATCTTATGAAAAGCTGCTTTTAAAAACCAATGCTTGCAAGCTAAAAAGAACGTTTTTTGCAGATATTTATTGAATATGCATTTGCTTTTGATTGGATTGATAAAGCTACCGAGCATTTTGATTTGTTTGATACGTTTAATAGCCATAACAAGCATTTATAGGCTCTGTAATTCAAATGAGTGATTAAAGATCATACGCACATTTACGTTTCTTTTGATAAGTTTTCATATCTCTCATAGAGCGCTTGCAATATGATACGTTTTGTATATATGCATTCATTACTCCATTGTGGATGATTCATTTTAATCATTAGAATAGACATTTGAAAGCC
Organism: Bartonella sp. AD328YNZD; assembly: GCF_042196425.1. Taxonomy (NCBI): domain Bacteria; kingdom Pseudomonadati; phylum Pseudomonadota; class Alphaproteobacteria; order Hyphomicrobiales; family Bartonellaceae; genus Bartonella; species Bartonella sp. AD328YNZD. The sequence goes on from NZ_JBHIQG010000434.1 coordinate 482, forward strand.
GCGTCATATCATTTGACACGGCTTTTTTTATGAATGCTATCTTTTATGAGATGTTTATAGTAATGCATTTTATATGCGTTTATAACCATAAAGAATGCACGCCCCCCATACCTGTTTTTATTCTGTTTTATCAGTTATATTGATAACATTATCTCTTTCATACACCTCACAATTTTTTGGAACCAACCTTACTTTGCTTTTTTTGTTGATTTTTGCATTGCCATAAACACGCCCCCAGATCGTTGCACAATATGAGATTTTAGCATTGCCATAAACAGAGCCATAAATCTCACAAGAGCCACTCACACAAGCATTTCCATAAACCTTGCCATAAATTTTAGCACGACCATTAATAACAGCATAATTATAAACTTTTGCATGGCTATAAATGCAAGCAGAGCCACAAACCTTGGCATGACCATAGACGCGTGCATAACTAAAAACCGTAGCATCATAAGAAACATGCGCATGGTCATAAATATGAGCATCAGCAAGAATGCGGGCACTACCATTCACATGAGCATACCCATAAACATTGCCATAAACATGAGCATTGCCATAGACAAAAGCATGGTCATAAACTTTAGCATATTGAGAGATAAAAGCTTTTCCATAGACCTCAGCATTGCCATAAACTTGACCACAGACTTGCGAATAATGCCGTATTTTTGCATCATCATACACCCTTGCATGACCATAGACACAAGCCTCATCATAGACCCAGCAATTACCATCATGGGATAGGTTAACTTCCTTTTCAATAAAGCCGCCTAAGGACCCCGCCTTTATATCATCAAAATCTTTTAAAGCTTTAATGCGATAAAGGCTTATAATATTTCGAGTAAGAGCATGTTTGATTTTTTTGATTTCACTGGTTAATTCATATTTTTTGCACATAGAGATACCCTCACAATCTAATGTGATAAACGTTTGATAAAATTTGGAATGGAAAATTGAGAGAGGGGCACCCCCGCCGCGCCCGCGCCATTATTTACGCAGCGTTATTTTCAATAATCTTTACAACGGTATCGTTTTCATAAACCTCACAATTTATGGGAACCCAATATAAATCACTGTCTCTTTTTAATCTTGCATTGCCATAGACATTACCTATGACCATGAAATAACCAGAGATTTTTGCATTGCCATAAACCCGCGCCTGATGATAAACCCAAGCATTATAAGAAAGATGCGCATTGTCATAAACATGAGCATTTGCATAAACGCGGGCACAATCACATACATGAGCATTGCCATAAACAAAGCCCATTATAATAGCCTTATTAAAAACCTTGGCATTTTCATAAATATG
>NZ_JBHIQG010000435.1:0-1782 GCF_042196425.1 Bartonella sp. AD328YNZD
AAAAATGCCACATCTTCTTTAGTAAGAGTCAATTCACGGGCTGTTTTTGATTCTTCACGGTCTGCCCAAACTGCATCGGTTTCAACACCGAGAATGAGACCATTTCCAAGATCTACGTTAGATCCGGCATAAATCCCACCCATGAAACCTGAAGGACTAGGTGTGTTATCTTTTTTGACAAGTTCTTTATCTTCTCCTGGAATAGTTACTTTAGTTTTACTCGAAAAGTTACCAACTTGACCACCAAGATAAAAGCCTGTCCAAGAAAACGAAGGGGCTGCTGCGATAACTGCTGGGGTTGTTTCACGAGGGATGATAACATCAGCAGCTTGTGCTGCAGAAGCTGAAATTAAAGCAGCAATAGAAGTTGCTATTAAAGATTTTGTATTCATAATTTTGCTCCTAAATTAACTATAAAACGACCTTACAAGATTATAAATAGAAAAGCTGTAGTAAAAATGTCACAATCATACAAATAAAAATCCCAGAAAACAGCGCTTTTGTAAAAGTCAATATCTTTTGGAAATTTAATTTTTTATTAATACTTTGTATTCATAATTGCACTTTTGATGAAATTAGAACTTGTAAGCGACACCTGCACGAAAGTCATTGGTTGTATAGCCTAGTTTATCCTTTGCAAATTGCTTCTTACGCAAGTCTGAGTAATGGTGCTCTGCACGCAACAGAACATTGTCTGTCATTGCAAAGTCAACACCTAAAGTGAAACTAACCAGTATCTTTGTCTTCATCATGCAAATTAGCAGAAGCGATCACTTGACCAGTATTATCAGCCAGCCTCTTTTTTCACTTCAATTGCGGAAATGCCCTACATTTGCGTATAAGCAATACCATCAGCAAAATAAGGTATTATACGATTAGCAACTACAAAACTAATACGGGCCCATGTTAAACTAGACCATTTTTCTTCTTCAGTAAAAATTATAAACCATTGTATCATCATCGTGAAGCTTTTCTGCATCAGCCAAAGTAACGCTAGCATTTATAAGATTTTGGCTAAGTTTTTATATCTCATACGCCTCAAGATCCTCTAAGTACGTTTTTGTGTTTCCACGGTCATGCCCAGACTGCATCTGTTACAACACCTAAGATGAAGACATTTCCAAGATCAAAGTTAGATCCTGTATAAAAACCGCCAATCAAACCTGAAAGTTTAGGCAATCCATATTTGTATGGAGTTTTCTCTTTTATCTCTAAATAAAATAGATCAACTTGACTTGAAAAGTTGCCAACTTGATCCCCGATATAAAAACCTGTTCAAAAAAAGTAGGAGCAGCAATACCTGTTGGAGCTGCTTCACCAAGGATGATAGAATTAGCAGCTTGTATCGCAAAGCTATAATTATAGTGATAACAGAAATTATGATTAAAGATTTTATATTCGTAAACTTTTCTCCTAATTTATTTAGGAACAAAGTATTATATGACTACAGAAAAACGCTGTAGTCAACATGATACAACCATAGGAAATGAAAGACGAACCAAAGATAAAATCATTTCATAACTTCACTTCGTACAAGAAATTGTAAGTTATAAATGTGCATAAGATATTGATTTTACATCGTGGTTATTGTCTCTCGTTTATGACAATCTTTTTAAGAAAATCCGAATAATATCTTTTAAATCCCTAACAAATATAGGGTATGTGATAATATAGCAATAGAAAAATAACAGAGGCTCCGTCTTCGACAGAGCCTCATAACAATTTATTTTGTCTTCATCATTTCGTTTTTGACGAAATTAGAATTTGTATGCAACACCTACA
>NZ_JBHIQG010000436.1:0-1762 GCF_042196425.1 Bartonella sp. AD328YNZD
GGCTTTAATTTGATGCGGAGTGTTGGCCCTGCGATTGGTGGTGCCATTATTGCAACTTTGGGTGCATCTGCTGCTTTTTTGTTTAATGCTATAAGCTATATTCCTCTTATTGGTGCGTTATTTTTCTGGAAATCGAATTATAAAAACAACCCATTGCCACGAGAAAGACTGTTAGGAGCTGTCTCAGATGGTTTGCGTTATGTTGCGATGTCGCCTAATCTCTTAAGTATTATGGTTCGAGCGTTCCTTTTTGGTATAGGAGCAATTTCGATTTTAGCACTTTTGCCAATTGTTGCGCATAAAGTTCTCGGAGGAAATGCCCTTCTTTATGGTACGTTGCTGGGTTGTTTTGGGTTAGGAGCCATGACAGCAGGTATTATTAATGAATTTGTACGGCATCATTTTCGTTCAGAAACAATTATTGCAAGTGCATTTATTGGTTTTGCCTTTTCTTGCTTTTTATTGGGAATAAGCCGTTCACTGATTATAAGCCATATTGCTTTATTTCCTGCAGGTTTATGTTGGGTTTTGGCATTATCGTTGTTTAATACATCTGTACAACTCTCCACACCACGCTGGGTTGTAGCTCGTTCTTTAGCACTTTATCAAACGGCATCTTATGGGGGGATGGCTATTGGAAGTGCAATCTGGGGAGTTTTGGCTGATGGTTATTCTCCAACAATTGCTTTGAGCATTTGTTCTCTATTCTTGATTTTAGGTGCTCTTGCGGGGGTAAAGTTTAGAATTCAAGAAATTCCTCAGATAGATTTAAATCCTCTTGATCATTTTAGAGAGCCGGAATTATTACTCGACCTCAAAGCAAGAAGTGGCCCGATCATGATAATGATTGATTATCAAATTCATGAAAATGATCTCGAAGAGTTTCTTAAAGTGATGACGCGTCGACGCCATATTCGGTTACGCGATGGTGCGCGTCAATGGGTCCTTTTACGAGATCTGGAAAGACCTGAATATTGGACAGAGGCTTATCATATGCCAACATGGGTAGATTATTTACGCCATAATCATCGTCGCACAAAAGCGGATGCCGAAGTCAATAAGCGTCTGCGTCATTTAAATTGTGCTCCTAACGGTATAAGAGTGCACCGCATGATTGAACGCCAAACAATACCCCAAGCCAATGAGATGCTTTTAAAAGTCTCCTCTGATCATCTCCCTTAGGGTTAAAACAGTTTTTTTGTAAAATATTAAATTATGTTAATATTATTTTGATCAATTTTTTTGCATAAGTGCAACAACAAAAAAACGGGTATTACAATAGTTAATATATTGACTTAATAAATGACTAATTATCATTTTTTATGGTAAATAATAGTCTTGAAAAATTTAAGTTTTTCTCATTTCAAATCTGTTTATCTCACTTTATATTGCATCAATCAAAACCATTTTCTTGTACGTCACAAGTAAGAGTGGGTATGATAGAAAAAGGAGGATTTCTAATAAACTATTTCGAGTACCAAGGTTTATTACGACACTTTAAATTAGAAAATAGAATGATGATACCGGCTTATATTTTTATTAAGCGTAAAGATGGGGCCATGCGCAATGAATTTTATATATTTTACGAGCGTTGTTGTGAAATAGGTTCGAATGCATTGAGAAATGTTTCTTAAAAAAGCATGTGAATAAGCAGCACAACAATTTTTATTTTAGGCGTCCTATTTTGAGTGAGAAATAATCATATTAAAAGAGCGAGAAAAATAAAAACGTAAGACAAAGCGTAATCCCTATTATTTAAAAA
>NZ_JBHIQG010000437.1:0-1753 GCF_042196425.1 Bartonella sp. AD328YNZD
AAGAAGAACAAGGCAGAGCTGTAAGGACACAAGAAAACAGTAGAATTACGTTTCTAGCAAATGGTGAGATTAGCGCTAAATCAACAGATGCTGTTACGGGTAATCAGCTTTTTGAAACGAATGATAAGGTTGTTACTTATTTAGGAGGCAATGCAGCTTTTAATAATGGTGCGTTTACAGGGCCGACCTATAGTTTATCGGAGATTGATAAAGATGGTAAGATAACAGCCAAACCTTTTACCAATGTTGGTTCAGCTTTTGAAGGACTTGATACAAATATCAAGAATGTCAATCAGAGGATTAAGGAAGTTTCTGAAGGAGTCGCACAGGATTCTTTGAATTGGAATAATGAAGCCAATGCATTTGTGGCTAAGCATGGAACGGAAGGAAACAATAGCAAATTGAAGTTTCTTTTAGATGGAGAAATTTCTAAAGGTTCAACAGAAGCGATCACTGGCAACCAACTTTATTCAATGAATCAAGCAGTTGCGACGTATTTGGGTGGAGGTGCTGGCTATGAAAATGGAAAATGGGTTGCACCCACATTCAAGCTTGAAACTGTCAATTCTGATGGTAGTGCTGGTGAGGAAAAGGTTTACAATAGTGTAGCCGAAGCACTTGCAGGTGTTGCAAGTTCTATTACGAATGTTCACAATGATGTGACCAATGTAGTCAGTGATAGCCTTGCCAAGCAGGATGATAATACGAAGGTTATCACTATTGGTAAAGAAGTAGAAGGTACAGAACTCAATATTGCCAACAGTAAGAAAGAAGACCGGATACTTTCAGGTGTTAAGGCAGGAGTACTTTCAGCAGAATCGACAGAAGTTGTAAATGGCTCTCAGTTATTTGCAACTAATAAAAATGTTACGACAGTGAGTACTAATCTAGACAGTGTTTCTAAAAATACATCGAGCTATTTAGGTGGTGGTGCTGATGTGCTTGTAGGCAATCTTCCGACGTATGTTGTTGGTGGTCAGTCATATCATGATGTTGGTTCAGCTTTTAGCGGTGTTGATACATCGCTGACAGATCTTCATAATGAGCTTTCTAAGAACAGCAATGAACTTACACAGACCATTGAGCAGAATGCTTTGTTATGGAATGATGAAGCCAATGCCTTTGTAGCACGTCATGTAAAGAACAAAGAGAAAGATGGTCAAGTTATAGCGGAACAAGAAAACAGCAAATTAAAGTTTCTATTAGATGGAGAAATTTCTAAAGGTTCGACAGAGGCGATCACTGGCAATCAGCTTTATTCAATGAATCAGACATTTGCTGAGTATTTTGGTGGAGGAGCAGGTTATGATAAAGATGGAAAATGGAAAGCTCCAAGTTTTAAGGTTAAGACAGTTGATGCGGAAGGTAAAGAAAGTGAGGAAAGCTATAAGAGTGTAGCGGAAGCACTTTCTGATATTAGTAGTTCTGTCACGAATGTTCATCATGATGTGACTAATGTTGTCAGTGATAGCCTTGTCAAGCAGGATGAGAAGACAAAAGTTATCAATATTGGTAAAGAAGTAGCAGGTACAGAAATAAGTTTTCTGGACGAAAAGGGCAAAGAACGGACGCTTTCAGGTGTTAAGGCGGCAGAGAATGACAATGAAGCAGTTAATAAAGCGCAGCTTGATGCAAGTCTGAAGGATCTTTCTACCAGCCTTCAGTCTGATGACTCGGCTGTTGTTCACTACGATAAGCTGGCAGATGGTAAAACTGATTATAGCAGTGTGACTTTAGGTAAAGGTAAGGATGC
>NZ_JBHIQG010000438.1:0-1752 GCF_042196425.1 Bartonella sp. AD328YNZD
TTGATTGGCGTACACGCAATCAGGCTTTTTTTTCAGCTTTACAAATTGAACGAAATGTTATGTTTTTTATTCTTTCTCTGATCGTTCTTGTTGCTGCTTTAAATATTATTTCAGGGCTGATTATGCTTGTAAAAGATAAAAGTCATGATATTGCAATTTTACGCACGATGGGGGCGCAACAGAGTGCGATTTTGCGTATATTTATCATTACAGGAATGATGATTGGTTTTATTGGAACGATATTGGGGTTAGTTTTAGGTGTTATCGCGACCGCGAATATTAATCATATCCAAGATTTTATATCTTGGTTATTTAATGTTGACGTTTTTAATCCTCAACTTTATTTTTTAACAAAATTGCCTGCACAAATTGAGTGGAGACAGACCGTCTTGGTTGCTATGATGGCTTTATTTTTGTCGTTTCTTGCTGCTCTCATTCCGGCATGGCGTGCTGCTAAGCTAGATCCCGTACAAGCTTTGAGGTATGAATAATGACAGCTATTTTAGAGCTTGTAGAGATTGAAAGACGCTTTTTCGAGGGGCATAAGCCGCTCATTGTTTTAGATAAAGCGAATTTTATTCTTAATCGTGGAGAGCTTGTCGCACTTGTTGCACCATCTGGTGCTGGAAAATCAACACTTCTTCATATTGCTGGATTATTAGAAAAACCAACCGCTGGTGATGTGATGTTACGGGGTGTTTCTTGTGCAAAGCGTTCTGATAGTGAGCGAACAGCTATCAGACGAAATGATATTGGTTTTGTTTATCAATTTCATCATTTACTTCCAGAGTTTACGGCGTTAGAAAATGTCATGATACCGCAAATGATAGCAGGATTAAAAAAATCCATAGCAGAAGATCGTGCGCGTAAATTATTAACGTATCTGCGTATTTCTCATCGTGCTAACCATCGTCCCTCAGAGTTATCGGGAGGAGAACAACAACGTGTTGCTATTGCACGTGCAGTAGCAAATGGCCCTTCGGTTCTTTTGGCTGATGAACCTACAGGAAATCTTGATCCAGTAACTTCAGCTTATGTCTTTCAAGCTTTATCTATCCTTGTTCGTCAGTCTGGTCTTTCTGCTCTTATTGCAACACATAATTACGCTTTGGCTAAGCAAATGCATCGTCGAATTACACTTAAAGAACAAAAAATTATAGAACTTCCTTAAAGCAATGTATAAAATTTATACGAATAATTGAATAGTTTATATTACTTTATTCAAGGAGATTTTTTATGACAGTTTTTGCCGTTGACAAAAATCAATTAGATGCTCGTCGTCGTCGATTGATTTTTCGTGCATGGCATCGCGGTATTCGTGAAATGGATCTCATTTTTGGACATTATGTTGATGCTCATATCACTGAGATGAATGATAAAACGCTCTCTGAGCTTGAGTATATTATGTCTTTTGATGATCGTGATTTACTCACATGGATTACTGGAGAAATTTTGCCCCCCTCTGAAGTTGATAGTCCACTTTTCCGTGATATTGCCAATTATCGTACTTGCTTAAGTTATTAATCCCGATGCCTATATTTAAAAAAATTGTTATTCCCAAAAATAATTCTGTTCGTATGATTTTAGATGGCGTTACTGATGGATTTGAAGCCTTTGCGCTTGCTAAATTAAGTTCAGAAATTGCACAAGGTAAACCGCTCATCTATGTTATCCGTGACGGAACAAAAATTGCGCATTTACAACAAGTTTTAAATTTTATTGAACCCAATTTACCCGTACTTCAATTTCCTG
>NZ_JBHIQG010000439.1:0-1749 GCF_042196425.1 Bartonella sp. AD328YNZD
ACATGAAATCGCTACCTTGGCACCGTAGAATATGGGAGAAACTCCGTTATTATAAGGAGTTCAGAATATGGCTTTAGCTATTAAAACTATCCATAGGTTCTTCTTTGTTACGCATTCTGTATTCCCAAGCTATGTCCTGTTCATCTGTCCAAAGGAAAAAACCAAGACAAAAAGTGGTCTCAAGAGTTTTTTCTGGATTATTACATGAGGTATGTTCAACTACGATGGTTATAGGTTTTCTTAAACATGGTTTTTGTGGGTGTATGGTAAACCAAAGAGTCAATTTACTTTTGGCTTTTATACTAAAAAGATCAAAAAATCCCAAATGGTTAGGATCTAATTTGGGGTCTATTAAATCAATATGCTTTTCGCTTTTTAAAGCGATTTTCTTTCCATTTTCACGTTTTTTAGAATCTGAGATACCTTCGGTAGGATCTGGGTAGAGTGCTTCAGTAAATATAAATGGGTGTTTTTTAGGTATTTTGATGTGATTTATTTTGATTATTTGGTTTGTAGGATTGTAAATGGCTAATTCCAATTCAACTTCAAGGTCACTAGGATGCTTTGGAGACAGATGTTCAGAAACTGTACGTACAGTACAGTTTTGCAACTTTTGTCCTAAACATTTTTCTTTTTGTTCTTTGTAGCTTTTATACAAAACAAAAAGTAGAGAGAACGTACTAATGATTAAAGAAATACATTCATATGTTGTTGGTGTATCTTCCATATTTTTCTCAGCCCGCTTTCGGAAAAAAACACTTCTATAAAACACATTTTGTATGGAGCGGCGCGGTGAATAACACGATTCTTTGTTTTGATCTAGGTACGAAGATGGGGTGGGCGATACGTGGAGGGGACGGTAGTATCATAAGTGGTACCATTAATTTTTACTCCCGTCGTTTTGAAGGCGGTGGAATGCGTTACTTGCGTTTTAAACAATGGCTATCAGAAATAAAGCAGACAGCAGGTCAAATTGACGCGGTGTATTTTGAGGAGGTGAGGCGTCATGTTGGCACGGATGCAGCGCATGTTTACGGTGGTTTATTAGCAACATTAACGGCGTGGTGTGAACATCATCAGATACCGTATGAGGGGATACCGGTAAGTACTATTAAGAAAGCGACGACGGGGAAGGGGAATGCGTCGAAAGAAGAGATGATAGAGGCAATGTGTATTAAAGGACACAAGCCATGTGATGATAATGAAGCAGATGCTTTAGCAATTTTACATTTAGTTAAAGAAAGGGAGATCTCAAATGATGTCCAATAATAAAGTGGCGTTTGTAAAATTTAGTACAGATCAGTTTTTAAAAGATCTTATGGGATTAAAAGCGACCGAGAAGGCTGTTTATACAACACTTGTGTTGCTAATGAATGATAGGAAAGCGCCTCTTATAAATAATGCGTCTTATTTATCAAGTTGGTGTGGGTGTTCAATAAGAACGTTTCAAAAGACCTTAGAGACTTTAATAAGCACGGATCATATTACGCGTTTAGAGAATGGGTGCTTATGGCATAAGTCACTAGCTTTTGATTATAGCATTAGCAAATTTTCAGAGAGAGCTTCGAAAGCAGCTTTAGCAAGGTGGAGTAAGAAAAGAGAGGAGGCAATACATGTCAACTAAGTTGCCATGGACGAGGCTTTTTGCAGACAGATGGCTTCTTACTCTTGGTTTTTTGTCGCCGACCGAGAAATGTATCTATGTCATGTTGCGACTTCTAATGCTCCATACTGGTGAACCTATTTTAA
>NZ_JBHIQG010000440.1:0-1745 GCF_042196425.1 Bartonella sp. AD328YNZD
TCCGTAAGTATAGAGGAAGAAACCGGTTTGTTTTTCCTCTTCTTTTCCTAAGACAGATGTTCTGATATTGGCTAAGAATGCGTTTTGTTTAGCCATATCGGTTAATCCACTATAGAAGAGAGCATTTGGCATGACTAAGTAACTGGCCGTTTGTGCTACAGGGACGATCACACTTGGACCAGAATCCGTTTCAAGAATTTCTTTATGTAAGCGGAAATCCCAGAAATTTTCATTCTTCTCATCAAAGAGGTTTTGCTCAATATCGGCTGTACCATGGCTTGAGTCTGGTCCATAAGCAGTTAGTGTATATTTGTAAGGTTCTCCCCCTAGTGTGGTATAGCCTTTGGCTAATTTAAAGGAGTCTTCCTGTGCTTTTCCTGCAACTTGGATGAGCGAGAGTCCACCTATATTTGAAGGATCAGCAGCATTGACTACACTACTTTCATTTCCAGAATCGCTTTTAATATAAACTGTTGTGGAGCCTGAGACATCACCGTGAATGAGAAGCCTATCGGTTTTTTGATCGGCACTTACTACGCCATCACTCCAAGCAATGTTGAAGTAAATCTTTGCGTCTCCCGTTGCGTTGTAGACTTCTTGCGTGTCTGGTTTACCAGAACCTATATGCAATGTTTGGTAGTGATCTTCTGTTGGTTTCTCAAAAACAATGGAGCTGTTATCGAGATTAAGCGTGGAAATATCAGAACGAGATCTTTGAGCGATATCAAGGAGATTGCCATCAGCATCTTTTTCGTTTTTGCTGATTTTCAACGTCCATTTCGTATTGTTTTTCAGATCAAAACGTACATTTCTGTCTTTAGCAATATTCGCTCTGCCTTCTAGAGTAGACTGATCAGCACTTAAGGTGAAGGTGCCATTGGAGATCGCTTTAACCTCTTTATTGTTCCAATAATTGTCGTTTTTCCAAGATTTTGGATCTTCGAAAAGACCATCTCCTAATAATACGTCGGCATGGATTTCTGAATTTTTGAGACTGACTGTACCGATTGATAAAGTTGGAATATCTTCCATGTTTGTGTTAGTGAAAGCTCCAACAAAAATTCCAGTACCATTTTCAGCGTGAACATCTGCATTTGTCAAATTGATTTCACTGTTTTTACGTTTTTGTGGAACATCTGGATAATCTAGATCAGGATTAGAGAGAGCTATAAATTGCAAACCAGCAACTCCTGCTATCATAGAAGTATTCACGACATCAATATGTCCGTTAAATGCCGCCCATACTGCAACTTTTTTTGCTTCTATTTTATTTTTGATTGTATTCTCTGCTGCTCCAATATAACCATTCGTCATCTTAATCGTGCTATTATTTCCTGCGGTGAGACCAACATCAAAATTTTGAATGATTGTTTTACCATTTAATTCAATTAAACTATCAGTTTCTGCAACGTTTACACCAACGGTCATTGTTTTACTTTCACCACCAGTTATTGTTAAATCTCCGCTAATGATTTTACTTCCACCGTCTGCATAAAACCCTTCATCAACATTTTGAATGGTTGTTTTGCCCATTAACCTAACTTCACTACCAGAGTCTGATGTCCATATACCAGTGCGTTCGTTGTCGGGGCCTTCAAGTGCTTCACCACCGATTATCGATAAGTTTTCGCTAATGATTTTACCACCATTACCGGCATCGAGTCCGCTCAAAGTATTGTTAATTATTGTATCACCATGCAATTGAATTGTGCTGTCATTGCCACTTACAAATGCACCGCTTCCTT
>NZ_JBHIQG010000441.1:0-1727 GCF_042196425.1 Bartonella sp. AD328YNZD
AAAATATGAACTTATAGACGAAATAAAAAAAGTTTACGATGCTGAAACTCGTCAACCTAAATACTTTTATCGCATTCGTGCATTAAGGGATTTCGATGATGTCAAGGCTGGTCAATTGGGCGGCTTTATTGAAAAGGAAGATAACCTTTCTCATGATGGCAATTGCTGGGTTTATGACGATGCAATTGCAGCATATGATGCCGTTGTGAGTGAAAATGCTAAAATACGTAATGAAGCCGTTGTTGCTGAAAATGCTAAAGTTTATGGTAATGCTGTAGTGAGTGATAAAGCCAAGGTTTATGGTCGTGATACCCATGTTTATGGCAATGCTGAGATTTTTGATAATGCTAGTATTAGTGGTACCATGTGGGTTCGTGGCAAGGGGTGGGTTTATGGCAAGTGTGTGGTTAATGGCAATGCCAAGGTTTATGATCATGCTAAGATTTGTGGTCAAGTTTGTGATAATGCCGTGGTTTATGGAAAAGCTTTTATTAGTATAGAGGCAAAAATTTATGACAATGCCAAGGTTTGGCATAGCGCTTATGTGAAGGGCTTTGTTTATGGCAATGCAAAAGTATCAGGATCTGCTTCTATTTATGAGGGGGCGCATATTTTTGATAAGGCAAGGGTTTATGGAAAAGCGGTTGTTTATAAAGATGTCAAGGTTTATGGCAATGCGCGTGTTTATGAGAATGCCATGATTTATGAAAAAGTAGAAATCTATGATGATGCATGTGTTTCTAACAGATCTATTATTGCTGAGGGTGTAAAAATTTATGGCAATGCCGTTCTTAAAGAAAAGAAAATATTCCGTGAAGATATTTGTAGTAATGATGCCATTAGTGAAAAAGCAGCGTAAATAACATAACGGGGCGGGGGGCTGCTTTATAGCAAAAAAGCCGCGTCCTTTAAGACACGGCTTTCATGAGCAAAACAATTAGCGATCTAAATAAACGATTAAAGTAACCAATCGAAATATAAAAGAACATCTCTTTATTGCACAAAACGTATCAAAAAGCAAGCTGTTAAGTAAAATAAAAATGGGATTCACACTGTAGATTCAGTGATTTATAATTATCATTTATCAAATCAATTTAAATCATAATGAATAAAATGAACGCTGTTAAATTACCTTCTTTTCAAACAGAAGAAAAATCTTCTTTTCGTCAACTTCCCCATAATATTGAAGCTGAAAAAGCTTTGCTCGGTGCTATCATTATCAATAATAATGCTCTTGATAGCGTTTCTGATTTTTTAAAAGCAGAGCATTTTTTTGAACCGTTGCATCAAAAGCTTTTTGATATCATTTCACAAATTATTCAAAAGGGAAGAATTGCAGATCCCATTACTATTAAGCCCTTTGTTGAAAATGATGCGAAAATTGGTGACATCACTGTATATAATTACGTGGTGCGTTTAGCTAAAGAAGCTGTAACAATCATTAATACTAAAGATTATGGGAGTGTCATTTATGATCTGTTTATCCGACGCTCTTTAATTAACCTTGGCACTCAAGTTGTGAATAGAGCTTATGATGTTTCTGTAGAACTTACAACATCACAACAAATTGAAACTGTTGAAAATCAGTTATTTGAGCTAGCAGAAAAAGGAAAATATGGAGGTGGGTTTGAAAACTTTGATACAGCCATTGCAAAAGCACTTAACATGGCAAGTGCTGCGAAAAAGCGTTCCTCACAGCTTTCAGGGATAGCTACCCATATCAAAAC
>NZ_JBHIQG010000442.1:0-1707 GCF_042196425.1 Bartonella sp. AD328YNZD
CGATAAAGAGGTATTTTATATCTTATGAAATCAAAAGCCTTTTAATGAATATAGTGCATAGCTAGTTTTGAAGAACGCAACTGTATTCGCTTCCACAAAAAAATGGAAGCGAACAATGCCATGGCAGTAGAATTACTATCTACTTTAGACTTGGTACTAAGAAATGTTTTAAAAGTTATAGTTTAACAATACGCTTATGAGACCCTCTCTAAGTGAACGTTTAAACGTTTGAAACTGATGTTTATAACAGTTTTTAAAGCCTTGCGTTTGATAAAAACGCTTGTTTATTGTCTTATGAGAAATTGTTTTGAAAACCAACGTTTACAGATGTAAAAAGAACGTTTTAAAAAAGACATTAGTCTAATAGGCATTTGCTTTTGATTGTATTGAGATGAATCTAAAAAGCGTTTTGATTTGTTTGATACGTTTGAGAGAAACGAAAAGCATTTATAGGCTCTCTCATTCAAATGAGTGATTAAAGATCATACGCATCATTTACATTCCTTTTGATAAGTTTTCATATCTCAATAGAGCGCTTGCAATATGATACGTTTTGTATATATGCATTTATTACTCCATTGTAGATGATTATTTTTTTTATCATTAGAATCATTACGTGAAAGCCGCGTCATATCACTTGGCACGGCTTTCTTTTATGAATACTCTCTTTTATGATGGAGTTATCCTATTAAAAGGCACCCCCATGCCTATTTTTATTCTGTTTTATCAACAATCTTGACAACATTATCGCTTTGATAAACCTCATAATTTTGAGCAACTGATCTTACATTGCTTTGTTTATCTATTTTTGCTTTTCCATAGGCACGACCATAGACCTTTACAGAACCAGAGATTTTTGCATTTCCATAAACAGAGCCATAAATCGCAGCACGCCCACTCACAAGAGCAGAGCCGTAAACCTTACCATAAATCTTTGCAAAGCCTTTGATAGTAGCTTGTCCATAAATTTTTGCACTGTTGTAAATACAAGCAGAGCCAGAAACCTTTGAATGACCATAGATCCTAGCATGATCATAAACAAAAACATCATGAGAAACGCGCGCATGTTGATAAACATGGGCATTGCTATAAACGCGGGCGTGATCACAGACATGAGCATTGCCATAGATATTGCCAGCCACATGAGCACTTCCATAAACACAAGCATGGTCATAAACTTTAGCATATCGAGTGATTAAAGCCTTTCCATAGACCTCAGCATTACCATAGACACGCCCACGCACATGAGACAAATGACGTACTTTAGCATGATCAGAAACATGAGCATAGCCATAGACACAAGCCTCATCATAGACCCAGCAATTGCCATAATGAGATAAGTTCCCTTCATTTTCGATATAGCCACCTAAATCGCCAGCCTTAACATCATCAAAATCTCTTAAAGCCCGAATACGATAAAGGTTTATAATTTGCTTAGTAAGTCTCTCTTTAATTTGTTTGATTTGATTGGTTAATTCATATTTTTTACACATAGAGATACCCTCACAATCTAATGTGATAAACGTTTTCTAAAATTTGAAATGGAAAATTGGATTGAAAGCAGACGCCCCCCGCCGCGCCCCGCGCTGTTATTTAAGCAGCGTCTCTTATGATTTGATCACAAATTTTCATATGACCATTTAATTTTTTTGTATCTATATATGAATTGCCAAAAACACTCACTTGATCACAAATGTATGTATAGCC
>NZ_JBHIQG010000443.1:0-1706 GCF_042196425.1 Bartonella sp. AD328YNZD
CCGCATCTGGGCTATGTGACTGAAGAAAGCTTTGAGAATTATTTTGAAAAAGCTTGCCAAAATATAGCTTCTTTTATAAAGAGCACTTAATGCCGGCTGAGCCAATGTTTGTAAAATTTATCTTAGTATCGCTAGCGTATCAAATTTGCACGACATATAATAGCTTATTTCCTTAAATTAAGCATATTCCTTAGCTTTCATATTAATGCCAATCATATTGACAGATTTTTATGTAATCAACATAAAATACCTAATTTATTGTTGCAAGCATTATTAAAAAGGCTACTTTATTGGAATACAATTTAATTGGAGGGGGGCTGAGTGAGCAATAATAAATTTATAGAAAAAAATTATTATAGATGGATTGTATTGCTTGTTGCCACGATCGCTCAAGCATCAGCCTGCTTCTTTGTTCAAGGGATTGATCCTTTAGCTGAATTTTTTAAAAAGGATTTCTCGCTTAGCGACTCTCAGATAGGTTTACTGTCTTCATCAGCGCAGTTCCTACCTATTGGGTTACTTGTAGCAAGCTAATTACTAGACAAGTTTAACAAGCGCTATATTGTTGGAGTTGGCGCGGTCGGCGTTTCTATCGCTCTTTTATTGGGAGCAATCGCAGATAACTCTATTTCCCTTTTGGTTTGTTTGCTAATTGTAGGGGGATTTTATAGTTCTGCTCAACCTGGTGGCGCTAAATCCGTTTCGTCATGGTTTCCACAATCGCAGCGCGGATTTGCAATGAGAATAAAGCAGGCGAAGCTACCATTAAGTGTGGGGGGTATTAGCTGGGATAGTTCTTCCTGCGAGTGCGCTTATCTATGGCATACAAGGTGCGTTTTTGGTCGGTGCCATCGTTTCTTTTTTAGGGGGGATGTATATTTATTATTTTTTATCACTCACCAGAAAAAATTGTCGCTATCGTTTCAGAAAGCAAAGCAAAAGTTTCGTTCTATGCAAATGTAAAGTCTCGTCTTGCGATGTTAACGGCACCGCATATGAAGAATATTATTTTTTCAGGCGTTTCACTTGTGATCGTTCCATATGTTTTAACCATTTTTATAACGATTTATTTTTATAGAATCTATCACCTGTCTTTAGCTAAAAGCGCTTATTTGTTTTTTGTTTCACAGGCTTCTGGTGCCTTAAGAAGAATTATTTTAGCAGCGTGGAGTGATCATTGTAGAAAAGGACGATTTTTTCCTGTCTTGTTTTGCATGATTGCAGTCGTTTTTGGATTTTTAATATTAATTTTGGGCATAAGTGGATCGATAATTTATTTAACTATTTTATCTGCTTGGTTAGTTTTTTGGAATGGGATGGTATGGCCCTTGGGTCGCCTATATTGTAGACTCTTCACCGAAAGAAAGCGTTGGCTTTTCTCTGGGTTTAGCAATGTCTGTAAATCAAATCGCAATTATTACTGCTCCACCATTATTTGAATTAATCCAAGATTTTACAGACACTTATTTACTAACATGGCTGATTTTAATTATTGTTTTTTCACTTTTCTTAATAAGAAAGTAGGGAAAGATAATTGGGGAGGAAATTATAATGATCAATGAAAATACTTTTGAGTTGAGCTAAAAAATAGCATTTTCGCTGTTACCCCATAGAATATTGGCAATTCTGATGAATCAAAAGGTATCTATTACCCCTAAACCATATTTAATCTTTGAAAATCTTCCAATTGATAGACAAATTAATAC
>NZ_JBHIQG010000444.1:0-1692 GCF_042196425.1 Bartonella sp. AD328YNZD
CCTTCAGCATTAAACGCTCTTAATCAACGAATGGTTTCAGCTTTAAGAAAAGCTCTCAGAACATGGGAAACAGATGATAATGTTTCTTGTGTCTTAATTGAAGGGGAGGGGCGTGCTTTTTGTGCTGGTGGAGATGTTGTAGAAATCTATAATATGGGAAAAAGTCCCTTTGCTTATCAATACTTTAGGGATGAATATAGTTTGAATGCTTATATCAAACGTTTTTCAAAACCCTATATCTCTTTTGTAAACGGTATTTGGATGGGAGGAGGGGTAGGTATTTCTCTATATGGTTCACATCGAATTGTTACAGAAAATACAGTTTTTGCTATGCCAGAAGGTGCGATTGGATTTTTTCCAGATGTGGGTGCAAGTTTTTTCTTACCATCTTTGCCTAATCATTTTGGCATCTATCTTGCATTAACTGGCGCATGCATAAAGTGGGGAGATTGCTTAAATTTAGGATTAGCAACACATGCTGTTCCTGAAATTGAATTCGATAGGGTTAGAAAAGCTATTATCGAACAAGGAGATCCTCTTTTAGCTTTAAACGAGCGATCCGTTACAAAAGACTATGAAACGAGTTACGAAATACGTTGTATTATTGATACTTGTTTTAGTGCCTATAGCTTAGAAGAATGTCTTGAGTTGCTTCATAAAAAAAGTGAAGAAGGTATTTTGTTTGCTAAAGAATGTTATGATATTTTGCAGTTACGTTCTCCAATAAGTTTAAAAGTTATCTGGAAACAAATGAAACAAAATTCACTTCAAACGTTGGAAGATTGTATGAAAATTGAAAACCGCATTGCACATCATATGATTAATTCACATAATTTTCATGAAGGTATACGTGCTATGTTAATTGATAAGGATAAAAGACCTCAATGGCAGCCAGATAAACTCTCAAATGTAACAGATGAAATGATAGATTATTACTTTCAACCTGTTGAACAAGAGTTATTATTGTGAAAAATAATCCTCACAAACGGGTTTCAAAAATCAATTTAATTTATAACTGTTACTTACGGTTTTTGGCACTTATTTGCTTAGTCCTAGGTATTTTTTATTGGATACGCCTTGTGGGTGTCTTTCCAGGTATTTTATGGCGTTTTGACCTTATGCCTTGGCAGTGGCAATTTGTCTCAGCTATATTGGCGATTCTCTATCCTATTGCCTTAATTGGACTTTGGATGTATTCACCATGGGGAATTATTTTATGGTGTATTGCAACATTGATTGAAACAATAGCAATATATTGTTCTGATTTTATTTATCAGCCATTTGTACCATTATTTCATGGAATATTATTTTTAACTTTTATAATACTACAAATTATGATGATTTTTTTAAAAAGAGTAAAAAATAAAAAACTATAATGATTGAAATTTTCAAGAAAGAATAACCGGACAGATTTTCAATCTTGAAAGGTTATCAGTTTTTTTAGTAAAGGCTATGCATCTCAATTCAATTGTCAAACACGAGTATATTGGGTAGGGAGTCCCATGGTTAATATTGCTAACATTCCTTAAAGTGCTGATGGCATACCCTTGTATCCTTTCTATAAAAGTTCCATAATATATATTATGCGATAATTTGGTAAAGCAATCCCTACTTTATATTTATATCATACAATTTACTTTTAAAATAAAATTTGGTCTTTAAAGTATATTCCTTAAAGACCAAAAATAGTGA
>NZ_JBHIQG010000445.1:0-1687 GCF_042196425.1 Bartonella sp. AD328YNZD
AATGCGTGTGTCAATAATTAAAATTTAAGGAAAAAGGTTATGCGTAATGGATCAAATCGTATTCTTGATGAATTAGCAAAATTAGCAACAGATGCTGCTGACGTTGCGCAAGGCATACGACGTGAAGCTGGAACAGCTTTTCGTGTGCAGGCTGAAAAGATAGCAAACAAACTTGATCTTGTTTCTCGCGAAGAGTTTGAGACTTTTAAGGAGATGGTGCTGAAAATCCATACTGATAACGCTGATTTGAAAAGACGCCTTGATGATTTAAAAAAAGATGATTAAAAAAAACGCAGGCACAAAAAAGTAAAATAGTTTAAAAAAAAGAATCTTCAAAAAAATATCCCCAATTTTTCAATATGATGCGTGAAACTAAAAAATGCTTAATCTTGAGTCTGTTAGAGCGGAGCATTTGTTTATTTTTGATTTTTTTTGGGTAAAAATACATTTTTTTGAATCAGGGGGGCTGGCGCTATCAAATTGTATCAATACACTGAAAAAACTTGATGATTCGTTTCATGATTATCAGGTTTCCCTAAAGAGCGCGATTGTGTTCTAGGTGTTTGTGTTTTGTTGATGTTTTTAATGTGTATTTGTTTGGTGTAAGAGGTTTGATTGTAGCAAATATTGTTACAATTTAAGCGGTTTATATTCTGTTGACAATGTTTTAAGATGATTGAGGATTGTGATGAGGCTTGCATTTTGCGCCACAGAAAGAAAAGAGCACCCTGTTGACTTTATCGAACAGATTGCCTGTGAATATGATTGGTCGTTTGAGCGAGATGCACAAGATGAAATTAGCGTTTGTGTGGAAGGAAAACGCGCAAACTATCGTCTTGCTTTTTCATGGATGGAAGAGCATGAAGCACTTCATTTAGCTTGTTCGTTTGATCTTTCTATTAAAAATGCTCGAACAGCTGAAATACAGCGCTTATTGCTAGCAATTAATGAAAAATTGTTGTTGGGACATTTTGATTACTGGCAAAGGAATAATTCAGTTATTTATCGACAAGGTCTTCTTTTGGCTGGTGGGATGCATCCATCTCATATACAGGTTGAAACATTATTGATACATGCACTTAAAGCCTGTGAAAGCCATTATGTTGCATTTCAGATGGTTGCTTTATCGGGAGAAAGTGCTTACAAGGCACTGCAGTACACTTTGTTTGAAACTGTAGGGAATGCCTAAAACATCAAGTTTGTTATTTTTACAGACGGTTTGCTGAAATATTGCTCATAGGGGGATATCAAGAATAGCGCGCAATCCCCCGAGTGGGCTCTCGTCTAATTGTATATTGCCACCATGGCTGCGTGCTATGTCTTGAGCAATAGAAAGACCAAGTCCTGTTCCACTTGCATCTTGATTTCGCGCTTTATCAAGTCGAAAGAATGGCTTAAAAACTTCTGTGCGCATATTTTCATGAATTCCAGGTCCATTATCATCGATTATCAATATAAAAGATTCTTGTTGAGAGTTAGCTGTTAGTTTAACGGTTGTGCCGTAACAAAATGCATTTGATACAAGATTGCTGACCAAGCGTGTGAAAGCACGTGGACGTACTTGTATTTCTGTAGGACCTTCAATAGTGTAAGAAAATTGACGTTTGTGAAGATGAGCATCGGTGGAGAATTTTTGCATAAGAGCATTTAAATCAAAAGTCTTGACACTTTCACTTCCTTCTCCACG
>NZ_JBHIQG010000446.1:0-1679 GCF_042196425.1 Bartonella sp. AD328YNZD
TTATAATAACGTCAAAATATATGATGGACATATTTTTGGTTACATACAAATTTATGGAAATGTGATTATTGATGCGGATTCAAGAATTTATGGCAATGTAAAAATTTATGATAATTCAGAAGATTGTAAACAAACCATGACCGCCCAGAGCGGCGTCTCTTCACAAAAGGATATCATTCCTTTCTAGCAACACAAACAACTTTTAACACATGCGTGATTCACTCCACGGGAGAATTGCGCACAAATGGAGGAAATCAAGATGAGTGAATAAAAACACTAACTTAACAGAAATTGAAGAAACACATCATTTAGCCGTCGAATAAACTGCTATGGAACGCATTGTAAACAGAGCCTTAGAAAATAATATCGATATGGACCGTCTCGAGCGTCTCATTGCTTTACGAGAAAAAGAAATAGAACGACAAAACTACGAAAGATTTGTCAGTGATCTTTCAAATATGCAAATAGAATATCAAAAAATACAAAAATATCCATATAAACAACTAATATGCAACCCTTGACTAAGTACATTGATGCTGTAAAGAAGACTCTTGAAAAACACCGATTTGCTTTGTTTTCTCGTATCAAAGAACAGAGTTTAGACAATATAATTATAGAAATGACTTTGATGCATCCATTTGGGAATAAAATCTCAACAGAAAGAAAGTTTTCTTATGACACTAAAGGATGCAAATCAAATATACAATCGGTTGGTTCTGGAATCATATACGCACGCAGATATCTGGTAGGTATGCTTCTTAATGTCGTGAGTGAAAATGATGATACAGATGGGAACCCACCTATTAAAAAGCTTTTCCACAACAGATCAATGCAATCAGAAGACTCATAGTATAAATTCAAACAGAAGAAGAAATACTTACTTATGTCAACGTCAAAAAGCTTGAAGATATATGTCTGAAGAGCAAGCACAAACGGTGTTACATCTTTTGAAAGATAAACAAAACAGGTAAAAGGTAGAAACAGATTCTACTATACAAGATGCCGATCTAGCAACGCCACACGAACAGGGAACGGCGCTGTGAGATGGAGCAAAGAACAGCAAAATGGTTTCATGCGCGTTTAGGAAAAGTCACCGCTTCAAACGTTTACAACGTACTCAGTAAGACAGCTAAAGGTTTGCCTACAAGCAAATATGAAGATTAAAAAATGAAACTCATGACAGAAAGCTTAACAGGGGAAATAAGCCAATCTTATACAACACCTGCTATGCAATGGGGCATTGAACATGAAGAGAATGCCTTGATAGAATATGCGTTCATTTATGACACCAATGTCACAAGATGCGGGTTTATCCAACACCAAAAAATGGAAATGGCGGGGGCTCGTCCTGATGGGTCCATTGGAGAGGGCTGTTTAATCGAAGTCAAATGTCCACAATCAACAACCCATCTTCGTTTTTTTATTTATGACGAAATCAAGCCTTAATATATCGCACAGATGCAATTCCAAATGGTTTGTACAGGACGAAAGTGGTGTGATTTCATGAGCTATAATCCAAACTTTGTAGGCAAATCTACTGGTTTGAGAATGAAAATAAAACGCGTCAATCGTGATGAGAAACACATTGAAGAGATCAATAAAGCGGTCGAAATCTTTTTAGGGGAAATAGAACAAGAGATGCAAAAGATTTTGGCAAAAGCTGCTTAAATCTATGGAGG
>NZ_JBHIQG010000447.1:0-1676 GCF_042196425.1 Bartonella sp. AD328YNZD
AACAATAGGAAAAGCACGTGAAAAACGCGTTAGAAATTGATCAACTTCATGTGCTTTTTTCTGAGCCACATTATTAATCCATTAACAGTTCATCATCATCAAGAACTTCCCCGCGAACTTTCTGAAACATGCCAATTAAATCATTGACATCCAAGCCCTTACGCTCTTCATGACAGACATCCAAAATCACTTTTCCACCATGCAACATCAAGGTACGATTGCCATAATCAAGAGCCTGACGCATAGAATGAGTTACCATGATAGTCGTTAATTTTTTCTCTTCAACGATTTTTTCAGTCAATCGCATCACAAAATCAGCCATTCCAGGATCAAGTGCTGAGGTATGTTCATCAAGCAATAAAACATCCGCATGTGCTAATGTTGCCATCACAAGACAAACTGCTTGGCGTTGCCCACCTGATAAACTATCCATAGGATTATGAATATATGCTTCAAGACCAATGCCTAATTGAGCAATTTTTTCTCGAAAAAGTTGCCGTTTTTCATGGTTTAAAGCTGAACGCAAACCACGACGACTTCCTCGAAGAGCAGCAAGAGCCAAATTTTCTTCAATTGTTAAAGAACCACAACTTCCCTCTAAGGAATCTTGAAAAACACAAGCAATCTTTCCCGCACGTTCACTGACTGATTGCCTAGAAACATTTTGTCCATTAATAACGACTCTTCCTGTCGAGGGAAGCGTTGCACCTGCCAAAACACTAAGCAAAGTGGATTTACCAGCACCATTTGAACCAATAACCGTAACAAAACTACCCTGCTCAATTTTGAGGTTAATATCAATTAAAGCCTGTTTTTCCAAAGGCGTTTGCGGTTTAAATGTGACCCCAACATGAAACAACTCAATCACGTTTACGCCTCCTCCAATAACGTGGCACAATAAGAGTTAAAACAACCAACAGCGAAGTAATCAACTGAAGATCTGTCGATGTATCAATGCCAATGCCATTTGCTTCAAATGCAAATTGCACCGCTACACGATAAAGCACAGACCCCACAATACAGCTGATTATAATCCACAAAATATTGCGCGTGCGAAAGAGAGTCTCACCGATAATCACGGCAGCCAACCCAAAAACAATAGTTCCAATTCCACCGGTAATATCAGTTGCGATGGCAGTTTGAATATAAAGAGAACCACCAAGAGCAACACACGCATTAGAAAGCCCCATTCCAAAATATATCAATGCTGATGTATGGACACCTTGCGCCGTCGCCATGCGTGGATTAGCGCCCATTGCACGCATAGCAAGACCAATTTCACTTTCCAAAAAGCGCCAAATCAAAAACGCCATAACTAGCAACACAATACCAACGAAAAGAGGACGCACAAAAATATCGGACAAACCAAACAGATTATAAAAGGGCGTTAACGCCGTATCAGCAAGGGCTAAATTAACATTAGACCCTCCCATAATTCCCATAATACGAAGATTAACCGTATAAAGTGCCGACATTGTTAAAATGGAAGCCAAAAGATTTAAAATGCCAAAACGCAAATTTAACATAGCTGTTAATAAACCAGCCGCCATACCTGCACAAAAAGCGCAAGCCATAGCTGTCCACGCATTGAAACCTAAAAGAATCAAAACACCACAGACACAGGAACCAAGAAGAAACGAGCCATCAACCGTTAAATCAGGAAAATCTAAAACCCG
>NZ_JBHIQG010000448.1:0-1665 GCF_042196425.1 Bartonella sp. AD328YNZD
TGCCCCTGCATTTCTTACAAGCATTCTGCTTTTATTGCAAAAATGACACACAAGAATCCATAATGACAAACTTTATTGAAAAGACTCATTTTTTTCTTGCTATTTTATTTTAATGGCGTAATCGTAAACGAAATATCTTAATAGGACTCGTTTTGATAAAAACCTTTCAAAGAGGGAAAGTAAAAATGCGTATATAATATATTTCAAACGCACATTTTATTTGATGTTATAGCTTAAGGCTAAAAGAGCTACAGATTCTGAAATATTTAGGCGTTTACTCATTAATAGCTAATAAATCCCCAATAGGGAAAAATTACAACTAAGCAAACAATCAAAAACTTATCTCAAGTACAACACTTTAATATATTAATATAATACAGAGAAGCTCTTTTATACTTAATATATAAAGCAAAAACCCGTTTTCAATAAGAACCTAAAAATATTTTCCATACTCATGAAAGAGTTTCATTTAGGACTCATTATAGAAATCACGCGCAACGCAAACATAAAAGATTTAAAATGCTAACAACAAAACATTCAAAACCTATCTCTTACGCATTTCCTATTATTAAAATATGTCTTTTTTGTGTTCTTAAGTGTGTTTCTAAAGGTTTTTTTGGGGAGTTCATTATGAAGAAATTATATGCCATAAAACTTTCTCGTTTTTCTTTTGTTCAAATTCTTTCATTGGCTGTGGCAGTTACATTTGTATCGAATATTACCTCTGTTTTTTCAGCAAATCCTGATTTTAGAAATACATTTGTTGAAGGTTTAAAAAGTCCTGGTGTGTCTTATCCAAAAAGTATCGTCTTTGTCGCTGGTTTGAATGATTCTGATGACTATGCAAATTTTTTAGTCAAAACCTTGTCTGATGTCAGTGATTATAGTTCTGTTGTGAATGTTTTGGAGTCAAATAGTAGTATTGCATGGAAAGGTGTGTCAAGTATATTCAAAGCTGAAAATGTGAGTGATAAAAAAGCACAACAGTTCACAAGAAGTATTCATATGAATTCTATAGATGGTGTAGATTTTTCAAACTCTCCTGGTTTGTTAAGAACAGTATCGACCCAAAGAGCTGCAGCAAAAGGCAATGGTCATCCTCTGGAGCAGGGTTATAGTGCGAGTGCAAAAGGTTATGATGCTATTGCGTTAGGTCCATTGGCGGAAGCAAAACAAGATAGAAGTATTGCTATAGGTTTATCTTCTTACGCTAATGCTCATAATAGTATTGCGATTGGTTCTGCTCCAGACTATGCTACTGAAGAGCAAAGAACAACTGCTGGAGATGAAAAAGCAATTGCCATAGGTTTTCAAGCTAGAGCTTTCGGCAAATTTACAATAGCGTTGGGGGATTCTGCTGGCACTACGCGGGAAGATGCGGTTGCTATTGGTCACCATGCAAAAGTAGATATACACCAAGGTGTTGCAATAGGTGCCAATTCTTTAGTTTCTTTAGATGGTGGTGTTGCTATAGGAAGTAATTCTGTAGCTGATAGGGCTGCGGATATTTTGGGGTATGCTTCTTTGCAGCAGGGACCGGCAGTAAACACTGAAGTGCAATGGAAAAGTACGCAGGGTGCCGTTAGTGTTGGTAATCCTAGTAAGGGCATAACGCGGCAGATTATAGGTGTAGCAGCTGGTAGTGAACCTACTGATGCAGTAAAT
>NZ_JBHIQG010000449.1:0-1649 GCF_042196425.1 Bartonella sp. AD328YNZD
CAGCCCAAACCCGTAGCGCAATTCCCAACCGGTTTTTTCCAACTGTTTAATGAAGCCAAGGAAGCGATTAACCAAGTGACAAGATATTGATTTATAATGATAATCTAGCGTTATTCATAGTGAATGAGAGTCCCGAATAACGTAAGATTCTCTCATTTCAAATCTGTTTATGTTGCATCAATCAAAACCACTCATTTGCACATAAGAAGCGGGATGAGTGTGTGGATCAAATTTGTATAAGAAAGGATTAAAAAATGGCTCTTATGAACCGTCTTAATGCAAGATCTGTCGCAACATTGGGGGCTGGCAAATATAATGATGGTGCCGGCTTGCTTCTTCATAAGCGTAAAGATGGAGGTGCTCAATGGATTTATCGTTATACCATTCATGGGCGCCGTCGTGAGATGGGATTGGGTGCTTTGAGAGATGTTTCTTTAAAACAAGCCCGTGAATTGGCAACTGGGTGGCGTTCGGTTTTACGTGAGGGTCGTGACCCCATTAAAGAACGCAATAAACAAAAGCGTGAGGCAATAAGTAATCTCCATTATTTAAAAGATATTGCTTTAGACACTTTTGAAACTCGTAAAGCTGAATTAAAAGGAGAGGGTAAAAATGGAGATTGGTTTTCGCCTTTACAACTTCATATTCTCCCCAAATTAGGCTGTCTGCCCGTTTCTGAGATTACGCAAATAGAGATACGCAATACGCTTGCCCCTATTTGGCATACAAAAGCTGCAACAGCTAATAGAGCTCTTATTCGTCTCAATATGTGTCTCAAACATGCGGCTGCATTAGGATTGGATGTTGATTTACAAGCAACAGAAAAAGCACGTGCTCTTTTAGGTAAACAACTTCATAAAACTATTAATAGACCAGCTATGGATTGGAAAGATGTGCCGGCTTTTTATAAAACACTTTGTGAAAAAACAACTATGACGAATTTAGCTTTGCGTTTGCTTATTCTTACAGGGGTTCGTACCAATCCTTTGTGTCATATTCATAAAGATCAAGTTGAGGGGGATATATGGACAATCCCTGCTGAGAATATGAAAGGAAGGCGTGATGCTACAACAGAATTTCGTGTGCCCTTATCAACAGAAGCATTAGATATTTTAAAACAAGCGCGCCTGCTCTCTCGCAATGAATTCTTTTTTTCTGCAACAGGTCGGGGTTCCCTTGGTGAGAAGTGTATGGCTACGTATATGAGAAAAAATAAACTTGAAGCCTGCCCCCATGGCTTTCGCTCTAGTTTACGTGATTGGCTCGCCGAAACAACCGATGCCCCTTATGAGGTTGCTGAAACTATCCTAGGTCATACAGTAGGAGGACAAGTAGAGCGTGCCTATCGTCGTACTGACTATTTAGAACAGCGCCGTGTCTATATGGATAAATGGGCGGCTTATGTCACTGGTCAATCTTAAGATATGGGGTGCATAACCCCATAATCTGTGGATAACTTTAGCTCTCTTCTCTCTCATTCGCTCTCAATTAGACTCATAATTTATCACATGATAAATTATATGATAATATATTGTTTTCTATAAATAAAATACCTTCAAAAATGAACCAAAGTGTGCTTAATAAATAGGCATGATTTGGTTCTATTTTTTATTATGAAAGGATTTTAGAATGACAGAAAATGATATTCT
>NZ_JBHIQG010000450.1:0-1637 GCF_042196425.1 Bartonella sp. AD328YNZD
TCACTATTTTTGGTCTTTAAGGAATATACTTTAAAGACCAAATTTTATTTTAAAAGTAAATTGTATGATATAAATATGATGATGTTTTAAAGTAGGGTTTTCTTTTGGGATAAAGGATTTATCTTCTGTATCATGTTATCGCATAATATATATTATGGAACTTTTTAGAAAGGGCGTATTTTAATATATAAGAATAGAAGTTTGATAATTGAGGTGAATATCTTTTACTTATTACTTAAAAAACTTTTTGATGACTTTTCATAATGGTTTTTTATTTTTTACTCTTTTTAAAAAAATCATCATAATTTGTAAGATAATAAAAGCTAAAAATAATATTCCATGAAACAATGGTACAAAAGGCTGATAAATAAAATCGGAATAATATATTGCTATTGTTTCAATCAATGCGGCAACACACCATAAAATAATGCCCCATAGTGAATACATCCAAAGACCAATTAAAGCAATAGGATAGAGAATAGCCAATATAGCTGATGCAAATTGCCACTGCCAAGGCATAAGGTCAAAACGCCATAAAACACCTGGAAAGACCCCCACAAGGCGTATCCAATAAAAAATACCTAGAACTAAGCAAATAAGTGCCAAAAACCGTAAGTAACAGTTATAGATTAAATTGATTTTTGAAATCTGTTTGTGTGAATTATTTTTCACAATAATAACTCTTGTTCAACAGGTTGGAAGTAAGAATCTACCATTTCATCTGTCACATTTGAAAGTTTATCTGGCTGCCATTGAGGTCTTTTATCCTTATCGATTAACATAGCACGTATACCTTCATAAAAATCATGTGAATAAATCATATGATGCGCTATGCGGTTTTCAATTTTCATACAGTCTTCCAACGTTTGAGATGAATTTTGTTTCATTTGTTTCCAAATAACTTTTAAACTTGTCGGAGAACGTGACTGCAAAATATCATAACATTCTTTAGCAAATAAAACATCTTCATTGCTTTTTTTATGTAGCAACTCAAGACATTCTTCTAAGCTGTGGGCACTAAAACAACTGTTAATAATACAACGTATCTCATGACTCGTTTCATAATCTTTTGTAATTGCTCGCTGGTTTAAAGCTAAAGTGGGATCTCCTTGCTCAATAACAGCTTTTCTAACCCTATCGAATTCAATTTCAGAAACTGCATGTGTTGCTAATCCTAAATTTAAGCAATCTCCCCACTTTATGCGTGCGCCCGTTAATGCAAGATAGATGCCAAAATGATTGGGAAGAGATGGTAAGAAAAAACTTGCACCTACATCTGGGAAAAACCCAATCGCACCTTCTGGCATAGCAAAAACTGTATTTTCTGTAACAATTCGATGCGAACCATAGAGAGAAATACCTACCCCTCCCCCCATCCAAATACCGTTTAAGAAAGAAATGTAGGGTTTTGAAAAATGTTTGATATAAGCATTTAAGCTATATTCATCCCTAAAGTATTGACAAGCAGAGGCACTTTTCCCCATATGATGGATTTCCACAACATCTCCACCAGCACAAAAAGCACGACCCTCCCCTTCAATTAAGACACAAGAAACATTGTCATCTGTTTCCCATGTTCTGAGAGCTTTTCTTAAAGCTGAAACCATTCGTTGATTAAGAGCGTTTAATGCTGAAGG
>NZ_JBHIQG010000451.1:0-1626 GCF_042196425.1 Bartonella sp. AD328YNZD
GAAGGAACAGAGGTAACTTTAGATAAATTAGGGGGTGTTGCTTGGCAAGCACGTAAAGCGCGGCTTAAAAAACATTTGTTGGAAATGGCAGGGCAATTAATCCGTATAGCTGCAGAGCGTATGACACGTGCTGCACCTGCTGTATTTCCACCAGCTGGACTATTTGATGAGTTTGTTGCTTGCTTTCCCTATGAAGAAACGGAAGATCAAATGAATGCAATTGATGCTGTTTTGGACGATTTAGCATCAGGCAAACCGATGGATCGCTTGATATGCGGTGATGTTGGTTTTGGAAAAACCGAAGTAGCCATTCGCAGTGCTTTTGTTGCAGCATTAAATGGATATCAAGTTGCTGTTGTTGTACCGACAACATTGCTTTCACGTCAACATTATAAGACGTTTATTTCACGTTTTCAAGGATTGCCAGTTAAAATTGGTCATGCTTCAAGGCTTGTAAAAACGAAAGAGCTTGCACAAGTTAAAAAAGGTATTTCAGATGGTACAATCGATATTGTCATTGGAACCCATGCATTATTAAGTGATGCAGTCAATTTTTCACGGTTAGGGCTTCTTATCATTGATGAAGAACAACATTTTGGTGTAAAACACAAAGAGCGTTTAAAAGAGCTTAAAAGTGACATTCATGTTCTCACACTTTCAGCAACCCCTATACCACGCACTTTAGGGTTAGCATTATCAGGGGTACGTGAACTTTCATTAATAACAACACCCCCTATTGATAGAATGTCGGTTCGTACTTTTATTGCACCGTTTGATGCACTTGTTATACGCGAAACATTGCTTCGAGAATATTATCGTGGTGGACAAAGTTTTTATGTATGTCCTCGTATTTCTGATCTAGCTTTTGTAGAAGAATATTTCAAAACACATGTGCCAGAACTCAAATTCGTTGTGGCTCATGGACAAATGCCGGCTGTACAACTTGATGATATTATGAATGCATTTTATGATGGGCAATATGATGTTTTGCTATCGACAACCATTATTGAATCCGGTCTTGATATTCCAACAGCCAATACCCTAATTGTGCATCGTGCTGAGATGTTTGGCCTTTCTGCCCTTTATCAGTTACGTGGTAGGGTAGGGCGCTCAAAACAACGTGCTTATGCACTCTTTACATTTCCTTCTGGTAAAGTTTTAACGCCTGCAGCTGATCGTCGTCTTAAAGTGTTACAATCTCTTGATACACTGGGCGCTGGATTTCAATTAGCAAGCCACGATATGGACATTCGTGGTTCAGGCAATTTTTTAGGAGAAGAACAATCAGGGCATATTAAAGAAGTTGGTTTTGAACTTTATCAAAAAATGCTTGAGGAAGCTGTTGCTGAATTAAAAGATGGAGAGCAAAGTGAGGATAAACAATGGTCTCCTCAAATTTCACTTGGTACAACCGTGATGATACCAGAAAGTTTTGTTCCTGACTTATCATTACGTATGGGGCTTTACCGACGCTTGACAGAACTTAAGAATTTAGAACAAATTGATGAATTCGCAGCAGAGTTAATCGATCGCTTTGGTCCTTTACCCCTTGAGGTTCAACACCTTCTTAAAGTCTTTTATATCAAAACATTGTGTCGAAAAGCGCATGTAGAGAAATTAGATACA
>NZ_JBHIQG010000452.1:0-1624 GCF_042196425.1 Bartonella sp. AD328YNZD
CCATAACGTTGCGCCGCTTTTTCGGCTAAATAAGCCCCATTGCCCCGCGCATCTAACGCGCCGCCCATCAAACGCGGCAAACCATTCACCCCATAAAATAAAATCTCTCTTTGTTGATCAAACGGCGTATTGCGCAATTCCACCATAAACCGTACACGGCGCACCAAATCTTGTCCCACCTCCATCACCACAATGGAGGTGGCATCACCACTGCGGGCAAAATCAACGCCAAAAACATGTTGGCGCCGCCGGTCAAGCCCAGCATGAAGAGGTTTTATATGCTTCTCACACCAAGCAAAAGCAGCAACACTTCGTTGATGTTCCGATTGATTTTTAAAATCATCCACACAAGCAAAACGCAACACCGCAATACCCGGAACACAACAATTTTCAATCTGCAAACGTGTTAAAGCCGCCCCTTCTTGATCGGCTGGTATGGCATCTAATTCTTGGCGCATAGCAGCCAAACGCACCCCATAAGAGGCACGAATTTGCTCTTCCCATTGTTGCTCAGATGCTAAACTCCACACCTCCCCCTTCATGGCACAAACCCGTTTAAACAAGCCATTTTTAACAGCAACACCAAAGGGGTAACAATGCACCGAAAAAGGCACTTTGCCTGCTCGTGCTTCACGGATCAATTCATTGAAAGGATTGAGTACACCATTATGGGTGGAGATCACACGGATTTTTCCTCCCCAAATGAGCAAAGCATTGACAGCATCCAAAACAGCGCGCACATCTTGATGAAACGCCGCCTCATCAATCACTACAATGCCCTGTAACCCCCGAATGTTTTCAGGGCGGCTAGAAAGCGCCTCAACCCGAAATCCCGAAGCAAAACGCACCCGATAAGCAGAGATATATTTCGTTGAACCATCCGCCCTTTGATCAGAGAATAAAAATTCCTCCACATCCCCACTGTGGCTTGTAATGGCTCTGGCAAAATTGCTCACATAGCCAATAAATTCACGCCCCTTGTCTCTGGTGTCACCAATATAAAAAACATTATCGCCCCCTGCCTTAACGGTTGCCGCCGCAATAAGAGTATCATCCAAAGCTTCAGCAAAAGTAATACCGGTGCGCCGCCCCTTTTCCACCAATTTTAACGGTGATTTATCCTCAATCCATGCCCGTTGATGCGCCATCAAAACGCCTTCCGCTAAGGGATCACTCTCTTTGGGAAAAGCACTTTTCCGCCAAATATCAAAACCACCTTGATGATCAAAGACATGACTTTTTGAAAAGGGCTGTTCAGCCATGTTTTACCCCCAACACCTGCGCACGTATAGCCCGCGCTGTTTCTTCTGAGAGCCCCGCCGCTGCTGCTGCCACATCAACCGCTTTACTTGCTTTAGTGGTAAAATCCTTCTCTAATCTTTGCCGTCTGGTGGTCGACAAATGTTCAGCCGCCAAAACCCCTTTGAGCGCATTGGCTAATTCTTGTGCTGCTTTTGGCGAAAGGTTTTTCCCACTGCTCAACGTTGAAAAAATCAACTCCTTAATCGCTGCCGCCGTCAAAAGAGTGATATTATCAGAAGCTTTGGCATCAAAACGCTTGGAAAGGCTTGCGGCAATTTCTCTTGTCTGTTCTAGGCGCCGTGACATCACGGCTAGCCGCAAA
>NZ_JBHIQG010000453.1:0-1614 GCF_042196425.1 Bartonella sp. AD328YNZD
ATTCTTGACAAGAAAATTTAAAAAATTACTTCTGAGAAAATTTTTATAATACAATAAA
The DNA here is from genome assembly GCF_042196425.1 of Bartonella sp. AD328YNZD. NCBI lineage: Bacteria > Pseudomonadati > Pseudomonadota > Alphaproteobacteria > Hyphomicrobiales > Bartonellaceae > Bartonella > Bartonella sp. AD328YNZD. The sequence goes on from NZ_JBHIQG010000453.1 coordinate 59, forward strand.
ATATGTAACGTTTTTATGGTGATAGGTTTATGAGATATAAAGTTAAATTGGTAATCACCGTGATTGCTTTTACTCTCTCTGGTTGTTTTAACCTTGATTCTGAAAAGTTAAGAAGGGACAAGAGGCTTTATCATGATGCATTTATGTGGCCTATGAAAGAAAAGTCTCTTGAGAAAAATTATACTGCTATCATCATGGCTGATCCGCAACCGTGGCGTTTAAACTCTGGTGATGCCAATGGAGTATCAAACAGAGAGCCATGGTTAAAGATAAATGAGCAAGTTGCTGGTGTGATAAAAGCGCACAAGGCTGCGTTCCATATTGTCAATGGTGATCTGACGGAGTTTGGACAACAAAAAAACTATGATGATTATAAAAATGTTTATAAAACTCTTGGAGCGCCTGTCTATGAGGGGCTAGGGAATCACGATTATGCCAATAATGTTGGTAATTGTACAAATCCTCAAGAATTCAATTTTTACAAAGATGCTTGTGCTATAAGTGCAGTTTCAAGAATGGTATCGGAAATCAAAAAATACCGTAGTCAATTATTGCATTTCAATGCAGATGTTACTGAAAGTTTGGTTCCCATTTCGGGTGGAAATGTTCGCTCGGTAAGGGGGAGTTTGAGTTATTCTTGGGATTATGGAGATGTTCACTATGTGCAGCTTCACAATTATCCAAGCTATACTGTTGGTTTGAAGGGGCAGTCTACAGAAGTGCAAATCAATAAATCTTTAGATTGGCTTAAGAACGATTTAGCTGCTGCTGATGCAAGAGGTAAAGTGACAATCATTAATTTTCATGATGCGCGTGCTGCTTCCATTGATGGTGAATCCTTTTTTATTCGTAAAAAGAATGCTAAAGATTTGTCGATCTTTAAGTCAATTGTTACCTCTCATAATGTTAAAGCAATCTTCGTAGGTCACACGCATTATCAGTCTTATTGCCGTGCAAAAAACGATAAGGTTTTTGGAAATATCCCTATTTATACAGCTGGTGCGCTTTTTAATGGAGATTATTACCTCATAGATGTGAAAGGCAAGACAATTCACGTTAAAGCCTATAATGGAGAAATAGGAAAACCGCTTTTAATTAAAGATCTTGGTGTTATAGGGAAAGACACCCAATTTTCGGCAAGTTGCAGTAAGTTATAATAGAATTTGTTTCTTTGTCTTAAAGCATGAGGGAAAAAACGTATTATATGTGCGGATTTGAAGAGCAATGAGAGTATCTGAGTGTTACTTAAAAATAGAATAAAAAATCAGACATATTTTTTTCAAAGCTGCTGAGATTTCAGGTTATACGCTATAAGTGCAATGGTTTAATGTGAACGGAGCTTTAATACAAAGCGGAATAATGGTTTGTTATTCTTTTTTCCTTTTAGGCTTTCATCCTTGAAGCAAAGGGGAGTTTGTCAAGGGTGTGTTCATAATTTGCTAGCACATGTTGTCCAGAATTATCAAGAAGGCTGTTTCTATTAGTTTGTTGCGGTATAATTATCAAGTTATGCCCTTTGTTAGAGTTTATAATATCTACTCATGGGCAACTCTTTT
>NZ_JBHIQG010000454.1:0-1607 GCF_042196425.1 Bartonella sp. AD328YNZD
CCCTTCTTTGGATGTGTTGTCAAAAAACAGTTGAAGGGCACCAAGAGAGCGCTGGGTTGGGGGTAAGTTTTCCAAGGAATCAATGGCTTTGGCGATATCTTGTCGCTCTTCTTCTGTTACGATTTGCCCTTCAGCGGTCACCAGCTTTAAGATCCAATTACGAAGAAAGATTTTATTTTTTTCGGTGTATTCCATGCCCTTTAAGGGAGCAATACCCGTGGGCTGCCCATTCTTTAAAGGTTTATATTTCCCTCCTCCAGCCCGTACAAAAATCTCTGCTCCTTGATCTTTATCAAAAAAAACCATAGTTGGATTGTGTTTTTGTAATTGTGCAAGAAGAAAATTAACAATCACTGTTTTACCAGAGCCCGATGGACCACAAACAAATGTGTTTCCAAGATCGCCATAATGAAAATTAAAATAGTAAGGTGAACCGGCCTGTGTTTTTAGCAATGCGACAGCAGCTCCCCAAACATTATCGTTCAGTTTGCCAACAGGGAAAGAATGGAAGGGCGATAAAGCAGCAAAGTTTCTGCTAGTAATGGCGCCTGAACGCGCACGATAGCTAAAGTTTCCAGGAAGTTGTGCCCACCATGCTGCTTCCAATCCTAAATCTTCTCTGGCAATCACGGCTCCCCCATTGGTTAAATGGGAACGTGCTTTTGATAAGTTTTCAGACAATATTTTGGGATGATCAGCAAAAACAGCTAAAGAAATGTGGTGTTCTCCCAAAACAAAACGGTTTGATTCTAAATCATCCAGCGCTTCATCCAATGCATCAATTTGTGAGCTAGCACGGTCAGCTGCATTGATCATTTGATTTTGCTTGCGGCTCATAATCGCACTGGCGGCTGCCTTACTTTTAAAGACAAAGGATTGTGTTAAGATGAATTCAAATGGCACCGTAAGCAGACCATCAGTCATACCTGGGCGTGTTTTAGAAGGATACTCTTTCCATCCAAACATGCCCACAAAGCGTTCATTGCTTTCATGGCGAATTTCGATAATTTCTTTCCCAAAAATAACACGATCCGAGTAAATTGTTGAAGCAATAGTTCCAAATGTAAGAGGAATACGCTCACGTCTTCCCCCCACTAGCTGGTGGAGAAATTCACTTTGTTCAGCAAATAAAAGTCCTTCATGTTCATAGATGGATAGTAAACGGACTTCATACTCTTCCAAACCTTGCATAAGATCTTGACTTAACTCTTCGAGTTTACGAATAGCTTCCTCATCGGGTTCAGATTGTGTTTTCTTCGCTTTGCTCAAGCGCTGAAAAAATGAAACCAGCTTTTCTGTTTTATCCGCGGCCGGATTCCAAAGCAGTGAAATAAATAGATCATTTCTATACAGTTCTTGCGAAACCATCTTCTTTTTATATTTTTCATCTAATATTGTTGCAAAAGATGAAAGAAAATGACCTTCTGGGTATATCGTTTCACGGCGGCGGATGATGTGAGAATATAAAGCAAGCCGTTCGTCTGCGATATTTTTTAAAAGGGTGTTTAATTGGTTGTGTAAAGAATTTAATTGATCAATATCCGCAGTGTCAAAATTTATACCCTCAACAGCCATCACAACCATTAAACAGCGTGAATTTAAAGCAA
>NZ_JBHIQG010000455.1:0-1604 GCF_042196425.1 Bartonella sp. AD328YNZD
TATCTTCACGTAATAATTCAGAAGATCCAATATTAACGTTTCAAGGTGATTCCGATGCCCATATTGTGCGTGGACTCATTTACATTCTTCTTGCTTTTTATTCAGGAAAAAAAGCTTCTGAAATTCGCAATTCTGATGCTCACGGACTTTTTGAAAAACTTGGTTTAAATGAAAATCTTACACCACAACGATCAAATGGTCTGAAATCAATGATCAAACGGATTCGTAACGAAAGTTATATATAACCTCTCCTTTAGAAAGGGCTATACATACCAAGGCTTCACAGGAAACATGTATACTAAAAATCAAATTTACACACGAAACTATTTTTTTGCAAAATATGATTATTTAGTTTTTTTTCGCTTGCTTTTACGTCCAAGACCCATTTCTTTGGCTAAAGCTGATCGTGTTTTTGCATAATTAGGCGCTACCATAGGATAAGAACTGTCCAATTGCCACTTTTCACGATATTCCTCTGGCAGCATTCCATAATGTGTCATGAGATGACGCTTTAAAGATTTAAATTTCTTTCCATCCTCAAGGCAAATGAGATAATCAGGAAATACTGAACGCTTTGGATTAACAGCAGGCCTCTGTTTTTCAATTTCAACTTCTGCTAGCTCTAGATTTCCTGCTTTACGAAAAGCAGCATGGACATCAGCAATTAAACTTGGCACTTCAGTCGGTCGAATAGAATTATTACTCACGTAGGCAGCAACAATATCAGCAACCAATGTAATAACTAAATTGCTTTCAGTCTCTAAGACTGGACGATGTTCCATTCTTGTTTCCTTTAATTTAAAATCGAGTAATTCAAAATCGAGATATAGTGCATATACTCATAATATAAAGATCTCATGCACATGGGTTTCATATTGTACAAAAATCTTTTTTGTCAATTAAATTATTCTATAAAATTGCCAAAACACAAAAAAATCAAATAAATACCTCTTTTTCGTCATAATATACAATAAGAAAAACACCCCCCTTACATGCTAGAAGATAGTTTTATTCTATAACATATCCTACATAATAGCTAATATATCACAAATATAAAAAAATATAGGATAAAATTTATTATTTATTTAGAAAATAAAAATAAAATTGTTAACTATAAAAATACACCATATAAATAATTATTTTAATTTATAAGTTATTAAATTTTAAAAATAAAAATTATTAATATTACAATATAAAATTATTTCATTAAAATGGCGTGGAATATTTTTCATTATTTCATAATATAATGAAAAATCTTTATATATATATCTTTCTATATTTATATCTTTCTATAAAAGTGTTCAGTTATACTGTTTTTTAAAAATCAACTTCTTCTTTTTATAGCATAATTACCTTACCAACCTCTTTTATTATAAAATGGTATTATATTCCTAGAAAACAATAGCAGTGATATGTAATGAATAGAAGGATATTAATTGTAAAATTATCATAGCACTATTTTTGCAAGTGAGTAGGACTTATAGATTTTTACACTTGCATAAATAAGTATGATTCTAACATATAACTGAAGCTATTAACATATTTTAATATAGGATTGTGTATGACTCGCACTTTTGCAATTCCTCCCAAAGCATCTAGAATCA
>NZ_JBHIQG010000456.1:0-1603 GCF_042196425.1 Bartonella sp. AD328YNZD
CTTGTCCGTCCTTACGTGACAAGGTTTTTTTATGCCGCGTCACTTTGACGTTGCTGTTTTGCTTGCTCGATGACATTGATAAGATCCGATTGTAACCAACGGGACAAAAAACCAAATTTTAAAGGTTTTGGGAGAGAGCCATTGGTTACATGACGGCGGAATGTTGAGACACTCATATGAAGCAATTTTGCACTTTCACGGTCTGTCAAAAGAATATCATTTTCTGTCATACTAAAATCCTTTCTATCAAAAAATGGTAACAAATCATAACTATTTATTAACCACATTTTGGTTCATTTTTGAAGGTATTTTATTTATAGAAAACAATATTTTATCATATAATTTCTGATGTGATAATTTATGATTCTTATTGAGAAAGAATGAGAGAGAAGAGAGAGAAAGTTATCCACAGATCATGGGGTTATGCACTCCATATCTTAAGATTGACCCGTGACATAAGCCGCCCATTTATCCATATAAACGCGGCGCTGTTCTAAATAATCAGTACGACGATAGGCACGCTCTACTTGTCCTCCGACTGTATGACTTAGAATAGTTTCAGCGACCTCATAGGGGGCATCGGTTGTTTCAGCGAGCCAATCGCGTAAACTAGAGCGAAATCCATGGGGGCAGGCTTCAAGTTTATTGTCTCTCATGTATTGAGCCATACACTTCGTAGCAAGGGGACCGCGACCGGTTGCAGAAAAGAAGAAATCATTGCGAGAAAGTGAGCGCGCTTGTTTTAAAATGTCTAATGCTTCAGATGATAAGGGCACACGAAACTCTTTTGTAGTATCACGCTTTCCTTTCATATTTTCAGCAGGGATTGTCCAGATATCACCTTCAACTTGATCTTTATGAATATGACGTAAAGGGTTAGAGCGAACCCCTGTAAGGATAAGCAAACGCAAAGCCAGTTGTGTTAGGGTTGATGCTTCGCAAAGTGTTTGATAAAAAGCTGGTATATCTTTCCAATCCATTGCAGGTAAATTTTTGACTTTATGGCGTTGTTTTCCTAAAAGAGCGCGTGCTTTTTCTGTTGCTTGTAAATCAACATCCAAACCTAATGCAGCAGCATGTTTGAGACAAAGTTTGAGACGTATCAATGCTGTCCGAGCAGCTCCAGCTTTTGTATGCCAGATAGGGGCAAGTGTATTACGTATTTCTGTTTGTGTAATCTCTGACACAGGAAGACAACCTAATTTAGGGAGAATATGAAGTTGTAAAGGCGAAAACCAATGTCCATCTTTCCCATCCCCTTTTAATTCAGCTTTACGAGTTTCAAAAGTATCCAAGGCAATATCTTTTAAATAATGAAGATTGCTTATTGCCTCACGCTTTTGTTTCTCACGTTCTTTAATAGGATCACGCCCTTCACGTAAAACAGAGCGCCATTGATTTGCCAATTCACGGGCTTGTTTTAAAGAAACATCTCTTAAAGCACCCAAGCCCATTTCACGACGACGTCCGTGAATAGTATAACGGTAAATCCATTGAGCACCACCATCTTTACGCTTATGAAGTAACAAGCCGGCACCATCATTATATTTGCCAGCCCCCAATGTTGCGACAGATCTTGCATTAAGACGGTTCATAAGAGCCA
>NZ_JBHIQG010000457.1:0-1589 GCF_042196425.1 Bartonella sp. AD328YNZD
GTCTGTTGCCAATACGTTAAATTATGATTTTCCATTTTATATTTTTTCCACTGTGCACGAACGAGATTCAACTGCTCTTCACTTTTACCATCAAATATCACGACAAGTCGTTGATAAGCATCAATATCCGAACAAACAGCTCCCTCTATGAGAAAACGAATCTTTGAATCATTCGGATTTTCTTGTCCTGTTGTAAGAAATACAGGCTGAAAGTTTGGATATTGATCACACTCCGTTCCATGTCCAATAAATGATTCATCAGTATAAACCCATAAATGTATATCTATAGAATCGCGTTGTTCTTTACTCACACACTGTATTGTTACTTTACCAAAACGAGCCAATGCACGCTCCACAAGCGTCGGCAAAATATCCTTCAGCGTTGACTGCGTCAAATGATAGAATAAAATATCCAATCTCTTAAGCCTTCATCATTCTTTATAAAAAAGCTAATATCTTTTTAAAAAAACTTCTATACCCCTAATACAAAGGAAACGGTTCAAGATATAAACCCTCTTTTTTGATTGAGATGCATTATCTCTTTGCACGTATCTTTAAAAGACAATAATTTTTATTTTCAACGTTAATAAAAAAGTTTTTTAAGTTATTTTCCAGATTCTTTGTAGACTATAGTTGAAAATAAAATATAATGTACGGAAAATTTAAAGAGGACCTCATAGGCAATTTTATATTATTTATTTGGTAAAAATATCCAATTCATGAAAGGATATTTTTTCAAACTTTATTACATTTTAACCGAAAGCAGTAAGAATATTTGCTATCGAATTAAAAACTGAGGATTTTCCCCAATTTATGCGTATTATTGAGTTCTACATCCTGAAACGTGTCCTTGTTTTGTTTAGTTCTGTCATGATTGCAGCAGTGGGCGTTAGTTGGACTATACAAATTCTTGCACGGATAAACTTTCTCACAACAAGTAAACAAACACTCCTCACAGTCTTACAATTTTCACTCTCATTGGTTCCTTCTGTTATTTTTCTGGTCATTCCGTTTGCATTAGTGATCGCAATTACAACCATCCTCTCAGCAATGCATCAAGACTCAGAATTTGCTGTCATCAATGCCTCTGGTTTTCCTAAAAGTACTGTCTGGAAACCTATCCTTCTTCTTGCTATTGTTGCATCCTGTATCTCCTTTTCTATAGCTAATTTTGTTGTTCCTCAAGCGCGTCTTCATATGCGACAAATGCTAGCAAGCGCTCGTTTTGATCTTATCAATCTATTCATTAGTGAAGGGAGCTTTCAAAAACTCGCCAATAACCTTTACATAGAAATTGGCGAACGAAATCCAAATGGAACACTTGAACGCCTTTTCATTGCCGACCAGCGTGATCCTAAGACTGATCTTTTTTATTATGCAACAGACGCATCCATTGTGAGCAATAAAAACGGCAGTTTTCTGGTTCTCAATAACGGTGAAATAGAAAGAGTCAATCATCAAAATAACAGTGTTTCAATCGTGCAATTTAGCTCATATACTTTTAGCCTAGGAGAGTTTATCCCCAGTGATAAAACACCTACTCTTTATCCAAAAGATCGGTCTCTTTCTTATTTACAAAACCCTGACCC
>NZ_JBHIQG010000458.1:0-1580 GCF_042196425.1 Bartonella sp. AD328YNZD
ATTTTTGTAATTTTATGCAATTCTCATATTCCTTTTGAGTTGCAGAACAATCCAAAATATAAAGATGATGATACAACAGGTTGGAAAATATTAACACGTGATTTACAACATTATATGCACCGACTCTTAAAGCTAATAAGTTTAGCACTTGTCGTTTTAATTTTTCCAAATAGTTATACTGTATTTTGGTATTTAGATATCGTTTTTTGGTACTTTTTTTTAGTTTATTCATTCTTTCTCATGTTGCATACACGCAGTTTAATAAACATGTCCATTTACGCTATACAATCATCTCTTAAAAAGAAAGAGAGCTAAAAAAAGCACTTGGTATTCAATTAGGTAGATATCAAAATGAAAAAAAGTGAAAAAAATAAAAAATACGTATTGACTTTAAAGAAAAGGTCGTTTAATAAGGTTAGCAAGTGCTGAAAACACTTAACGATAAGCGGTTAAACCACGTAAGGTTTTTCCCATTTCTTAAAATACTGACTTTCTTTTATGCTGTCTCTAGCATATAACGATTTTGTCGGGTGTGGTCGCACCATACAATACTCTTTATGAGAAAAGTGTGACGACGGACTTATCGCCGTGTTTTCAACACCCGGCGCCCTTATAGGGTGTCAATTGAAAACTTTTTTACGATAAGGATTACTAGCATGAATGCTACAGTTAAAAAGAGAAAACCATCCAAAAAATATGAATTAACCAATGAAATAGATCATATGACTGGTCTCACATTATACCGTATACGCGCCTTAAAAGATTTTGGAGATGTCAAAGCAGGGGATCTAGGTGGTTTTATAGAAAATGAAAGCAACCTATCGCATTATGGTACGTGCTGGGTATATGATAAAGCCCGCGTTTTTCAAAATGCCCGTGTTTCTGGGAATGCAAAAGTAAGAAGCTTTTTTGTAGACGTTTGTGGGAATGCAAAAATTTATGGGAATGCTATTTTTGAAGCTATTTTTATGGGAGGCAATGCGCGTCTTTATGGGAATGCTCGTATTAAAGGTGCTGTTGTAATTGAAGGCAATGCAAAGATTTATGATAATGCCTATGTAACTGATCATGCTCATATTTCTGATGATGCCGTCATTTGTGATGATGCTCATGTTGGAGGCAATGCAAAAATAAGCGGCGCTGCTCATATTTGTGATGACGCGCGTGTTTTCGATGATGCCGTTGTATGTGGTGCTCTTATCTCAGGAGATTCTTATGTTCATAGCGCCGCTTCTTTAACGGCAGATGATCATATTTGGAATGAAGCATATCCCGAATTTGGTAGTGAAGATGATTATTATCGTCATGAGTATTATGATGATTTTGAAGACTATTATGATGCTGATCTTGAATCGGAAAATGATGACGATTTAGAATGTGAAAAAGAAGCTGCTTAATTAAACAATAGGGCGGTGCGGGGGCGCCTCCTTATAACCATTTCATTTAAAATTTATTCAAATGTTAGATTAGGGAGCTACCTATGGCCACTCAAAATGTATCCAGAAAATATGAACTTATAGACGAAATAAAAAAAGTTTACGATGCTGAAACTCGTCAACCTAAATACTTTTATCGCATTC
>NZ_JBHIQG010000459.1:0-1564 GCF_042196425.1 Bartonella sp. AD328YNZD
CGTTCAGGTCCAGATCACGATCCTGTTTTTATGGTAGAGGTAAATATTGCTGGTTTTGCTTCAGAGATTGGGCAGGGCAGTTCCAAAAGATATGCTGAAAGAATGGCAGCTGAAAAAATTTTGCGACGAGAGGGTGTCTGGAAAACAGTAGGAAAAAATGATCATGAGTGACGTTATGAAAACGCGTTCTGGATTTGTTGTGCTTATTGGGATGCCTAATGCTGGGAAATCGACATTGGTTAATCAATTGGTTGGAACAAAGGTTTCAATTGTAACGCATAAGGTCCAAACAACGCGCACTTTGATCCGCGGTATTATCATTCATGACGATGTGCAAATTGTATTGGTCGATACACCAGGCGTTTTTCGTCCCAACAAGCGGTTAGAACGGGCTATGGTATCTGCTGCTTGGGGAGGCGCTAAAAGCGCCGATGTCTTGCTCGTTTTAATTGATGCTCAAAGTGGCATTTCGGATGAAGTTTATATGATGTTAGATATTGTAAAAAATATGAAACAGGAAAAAATTCTTGTTCTTAATAAGATTGATACAGTTGTTAAATCATCTCTTCTAGCGTTAACTGCTAAAATAAATGAACGTGTGAAGTTTGCACAAACATTTATGATTTCTGCTCTAAACGGTTCTGGCTGCAAGGATTTACTTCATACGTTGAGTAACATGATGCAGGAGGGGCCATGGTATTATCCGGAAGATCAGATTTCAGATATGCCCATGCGTCATCTTGCCGCTGAAATTACGCGGGAAAAACTTTTTCTTCGTCTTCATGATGAACTTCCTTATTCCTCAACGGTTGAAACAGAAAGCTGGGAAGAGCGTTCAGATGGTTCTGTTAAAATTAATCAAGTTATTTATATCGAGCGTGAGAGTCAGAAAAAAATTGTTTTAGGAGCAAAAGGCGATACAATTAAAGCGATTGGTCAAGCCGCTCGTAAGGAACTCATGGAAATTATGGATCAAAAAGTTCATCTTTTTCTTTTTGTGAAAGTGCGTGACAATTGGGACGCCGATCCAGAACGTTATCACGAAATGGGATTGGGTTTTTTAAAATAAGATTTTTAAAAATAATTTAAATAAAATGAAGTGGAAAGAGCAAGGCGTTATTCTTGGTACACGTCAATATGGTGAGAAAAGTGTTATTCTTGAAATTATGACACGTGAACGTGGTCGTTATATGGGAGTGGTAAAAGGGGGACGTTCGCGTCGTATGGCCGCTCTTCTTCAACCTGGAAATTTTGTTGAGGCTGAATGGTGGGCGCGTTTAGAAGAACATTTGGGGCTTTTTCGGCTTGAAGCTCTTGATTTGCATGCAGCTCGATTAATTTGTTTACCAGAAGCGCTTTATGCTTTGCAATTGATAGCTTTTCATTTACGGTTTCTTCCCGAGCGTGATCCCCATCCCATTTTATATGATATTTTACACATTTTTATGCGGAACTTTGATGAACCATTTATCAATGCGGAATTGCTGGTACGTTTTGAAATGCGGCTTCTTGAAGAACTTGGTTTTGGTCTTGATTTATCTTGTTGTGCTGCAACAGGTCGTCA
>NZ_JBHIQG010000460.1:0-1557 GCF_042196425.1 Bartonella sp. AD328YNZD
ATGAGGTTGATCTGGGACTGAGGTTGATCTTGGCCGCGTGCTTGGCTTTCAATAGAACACCCTTCCTTGGGAAAAGGGATGTTTGGGCTTGTAAGCGCTTCATGTATAAGCGCGTATAAGGCAAGTGAACAAAATACATAGAGGGGAATTATAGTGCTTGCTTTACTCTGAGAAGAGTGCTAAGCGAATCTACCGCGCTGGTGGCGTGCTATCAAATATTGAAGAGTGGGAATTTTAGAAGTGGGGGGAGTATCCGTATGATCGAAGATAAATCACAACACCAATCTGCCCATAAGGGAGATAGGGCCTTTGTATCGCAGCCCGTGTTGGATCAATCAGAAGCTTTCAAAAAATGGACGGCTCTCTCAACAGGCGATTATATCATCATTTGTTGTTTGGCTATCCTCTTGTTGGTGCTTTTTTCCGCGTCTGCCTATATGAGCCCTTTGGAATTTTTTCACGTTATATCCAAAGAACAGCTCCAAGCACTGGGACAAATGAAACAAGAAAGTTTTCAGGAAAGTCTTAAACACCCATTCCAAAATCCTATAATTCAGCATGTTCTTGATGCGGGATGGAATAGTGTTTGGGCTTTTTTATGTTTCTTGCCGCAAATAATTTTTGGCGTTCTTTTTGGGTTGTTTCCGCTCTTTTTTGTCTTTAACGCCGTATTTAAACGGGATGTGAAGGAAATGATGCTACAATGGGAAAACTTACCAGAGCAGAAACAGCTAGACAATCAATCTCTTAACAGAAGACAATAGGGGGAAAAGTGAGCGCTTCTTTAATCATTGGAATGTTGATTGCCGTAGGGACGGCAATTTTTATTTGTTCTGCAATTTTTATGGTATTCCTTTCTACCGTGGTGACAATCGTTGCACTTTATTATTCGTTGATAAAACGGACAATCTTGTTATTGGTGACGCAGCGAAAATTAAAAAAGGGTGCAGCGCAGAATTTGAGGCATTATCAGGCAGAGGGTAGGGGACAGAATACAGTTCTTGCAACACAGTTGCGTGCCTTTTCTTTTCAAGAATCCTTGCTTCTCTCAAAAAAAGATTATTTTATGATCTTTTCTATCGCCTTCGTTATGGTTGCACTTAGCACAGGTGTTGTCGTTTTTTTTGCTTTTCTTCCAAAATCTGCGGTTTTTTTGCACAATTACGTGCCTATGATAGTGCTTCACTTTATTGATTTTGTCATGCGACTGCTGTCATGGGTCTGGACATGTATTGTTGTTTCTTTACCTGTCATTTTAATTCTCCATAGTCTCCTTCAGTATGGCGTGCAAGAAACAGTAAAGGAATTAGAAACATTTGTTTGAGCAGAGGATAAAAATGATGATTTCACATCAATGCAATAGGGAAAAAAAGGGAGCATTATGATGCAGCATTTGGCTTTTTTAGGGGTCGTTATCATTGCCATTTTAATGGTTATGGTTATGATCCGGCTTCCTTACTTGTTGACCAAATATATCAGATTATCTTTTAAACTCGCTCAAGACTTGAAAAAGAGTACAACGCAAAAAAAGCAAGCCATACAACAATTGCGTAATGA
>NZ_JBHIQG010000461.1:0-1553 GCF_042196425.1 Bartonella sp. AD328YNZD
AAACTATAAATTAATCGTTTACGTTCACATTAATTTTTATAAATTATGCTCTTTTCTTTATACCATTTACCGGAGCACACCTCTATTGTAACAAACCTACACTATCATACTATTTGCTGACTCTTAAGGTTACAACAACCTATACATTAGTACGGTTTATAAGAAAAATTTTTTTAATCTCGTTATCCACACACGAGCCTCGTTTGTTATATACAATGAAATAGCTTTGATTATGCTGGAATAAAAGTTCTGTAGTACTACACAATGCAATTACAATAGCTGTTATTTTGTGAATACCAATAAAAACTATCGTTCAAAAAAAACCCTAGAATTATAAATTTATCTGAAAAATATTAATACATAACCAGACCGCTTAAAAAAAGAATTTAGTCTACTCATTATTGTAAGAAATAAATCGATTATTTCTAATCTTTTTTATTTTTAATAACTAACGAAATCTTTCTTTAAGCATTACGGGAAACACTAACTTGATTTTCTATTACATATAAAGAACTTACTGTGACTTTATATTTCATAAAACTCTCACTATTTCCAACAAATCATCTCGATATCATATTATATAAAACTTCTTACTTATTTAATCTTATAATTTACACTCAGAAATATAATACAACAATTTATGGAAAAATGACTCTTGTTAAAAATACTCGATGGATTCTAAGGACGGAAAGAATTAAGTGCTGCATTTAACCCTTTAAATGGTACAGTAAAAGAAAATACCTTACCTTCTTTAGTTTTATAGGAAATACGTACCTTATTGTTCTGCTCTATTTGTTTAGTCAAAACCGGCCCTACAGGTGATTGTGCCAAACAAACCGTTTCATTACATTGCGTATAATTAATAAGAACAGGTTTTTTAACACCTTTTACAAACATTTGAATCGGAACATTTATATCAGAATTTGGCAATGTTCGAAAAAGCATCACTGCTTGACCACTTGTCGTAGAAACAAGAGACCAACTGAAAATGGTATTTCCTTCTTGATCATGAACCGTCTGTGTCACATTACATATACCTTGCTTATGTTTGAGCTTTTGTTTTTCGTCACAAATCAAAGTCCAATCATAAAACTGCATAATAATTCGACGTGTTTCGCCAGGTTCTCCCTTAGGTATCGATAAGTGCGGTGGATGCACTGTATAAATATTATTGTTCTCGTTGGCAAAGCTTTCGCTCTTGCCTATTAAGGCAAGAGCAAACAGAATCTTTACTAACATACTTCTCGTTTTTACAATAACAGCCATTTTTTCTATTATCATCTCAACCTCAGAGTAATTCCAGCACCTATTCCCCAATGACCTCCAGCACTTGTCACAGACACATTCGAGCGAATATTTCCATCTTCAGATGTATAACCAGCACCAATAGCAAGTGCAGATTGACTGCGCCACAAACCACTCCCAAATGAAACACTTAAAGATCCTGGTATATCATAGTAACGTAAGTTGGACACCGCTAGACCAATAGCAGCAGCTTGTCTTGCTTCTTTCCGAACATCCTGAATAGCATAATTCAATGTCTCAAACTTCAT
>NZ_JBHIQG010000462.1:0-1549 GCF_042196425.1 Bartonella sp. AD328YNZD
ACCTCTATGGGGATGTAAAATATTGCCTAAATTATTGAACATTCTATTATAAGAAGTATTTTGATCTTTTTCTTCAGGGGTTTTTGTCTATAGGCTGTTTTTTCTTTTGATGTGTAATTAAATGACTTTGATTGATTCAAGATTAAGAACTTTACTATATCTCGCTACACTCAATATTTATAATGATTAATTATGATTATAAATCAATGTATTGTCTCTTATTAACAGCATATAAAAGGAGCCCAGAGACTTGTGTGGTTGAAGTATTGTCAATAATGGAGCTTCTTTTGTCAATCAGAAAGCAATGCTGTGAAAAGATAAGAAGCAGTGTCTTTTAGAGAAAATCTTTGCAAATTTTATTGAAAAATATGCCAATGAAGTGTTGCGTGTGAATATTTTCTGTTCAGTTATCGGATAATAAATTGCTGTAAAGGCCTCATAAAATTTTTTCTTTAAGTTTTTGTGTAAGCATGACCGTTGGGTGTTTGCTTCCCGAGGAGCGATATTTTTCAATTTGATAACAGGAAGAACTATTTTTTTTGTAAGACGTGAAGATTTGAGGAGTGATCATTTTACGCTTTTGTTTTCTTTTTGATTGGTCATTTATAGGAATTTTTTTGGGAAAAATATTTAATGTGGTGTATTTGTGAATGTGGTTAAAAACATTTTACGCGTGTGTGGGAGAAATAAAAATGTGTCTTAATTGTTGATAAGAGTATCAATGTTTTTGATGAACAAATTTCAGTCGTAATTCTTAGTATCTAGATAGGAAGTTCAGCGGATTTTAACAGTTAGTATCCTATCTGTTGTGATGTGCAGTGGTCTTTTTAAGCAAAAAAGAAAGGGCTTTTATGTATCAGATTGATTACAATAGTTATCGTTCTGTCAAGAGTTTTAATCGTCGCGTTCGTTTTCTCGTCATGCATTATACAGCTCTTGATTTTAAAGCCTCGATTATGGCACTTACAGGAGAAAAGGTTAGTGCACACTATCTTGTTCCTGATCCTTCAGAGCAGACATATCGTGAGGCAGGCTTTAAGGATATGCGTATTTTTAATCTGGTTGATGAAAATGAGCGTGCATGGCATGCGGGTGTGAGTTCATGGGCTGGGCATAGTCAGCTCAATGATGTATCTATTGGGGTTGAAATTGTTAATTTAGCGACTGATTATTCTGAGTCTTCAGAAGAGGCAGTTGATTGTACGACTTATCATGATGAGAGGGATATATTTCCTCCTTATAACCCAATACAAATTGATGCAGTTAAGGAACTTGCCTTGAATATTCTGCAACGGTATCCCGATATTATGCCAACTGATGTTGTGGGACATAGTGACATTGCCATTGGAAGAAAAAGTGATCCAGGAGCAGCTTTTCCATGGAAAGAGCTTTATAGGGCAGGTATAGGAGCATGGTATGATGACGAATTAAAAAGTCATTATCAAGAGCAATTCTCTAAGAACTTTCCATCCAAAGAAGATGTTTTGGCGAAGCTAAAATGCTATGGATATGATATTTCTGTTGCGTGTACCCAAACAGGATACAAAGA
>NZ_JBHIQG010000463.1:0-1546 GCF_042196425.1 Bartonella sp. AD328YNZD
CCATGAAAGTCTGAACCATACCATGATGCCTCACCAACACGTTTATAAGTTGGATCATTTTGAGGATAATACCACTTCCCCTTTATTTGGTAAGGCTTACCAACAATGGCACGCTCACGTTTTTTTTCTTCCGATTGATTTTTCTTATTTGATACTTGTTTAGGCAGAACAGAAGTATTTACGTCAACAGGTTTATTATGATAAGAATCCCTTATCGAAAGGAGTGCAGTTTGGCCTGCACAACAAGACGCCAATAACTGAGAAATGACCATCATAGAGAATAATTGAAGTGTCGGTTTAATGATAGAAGTAAATTTTTTTTTGCTATTTAAAAGCATCTGTTCAGTCCACTTATCCTTTTAAGTACTACTGTAAAACCATGTCACGCCTTCTATATGTGATAGGAAAATTCACATTTTTAAATGATTTTCCTCGCGCATATACTATCTTTGAATTTTTTCTCTATCAAAAAATTAACGCATTGTTAACCTTTTTGTAATTTTCATAAGAAATAAATGCACTATTGTAGATGTAAAAAAAGTAAAAAATAAATAAATCAATATCTTATTGAAAAAATCATCCCATAATATAAACTGTGAATAAGTATGGTGATTTGAACAATTTATTTTATGAATCATGTAACATGATAACTTTAAAAATCAGTCCGTGTTATTGCTAAAATTAACGGTCATGCCTGCTGCGCTAACGCAGGTATAGCCGGATCACAAGCTTAAAGCACTTTTGGGTTGATAAAAGATAGCATGGCATCACTTTATACCAAGACAGCCGATAAAAAATAATCAGCAGTAGAATTAATCAAAGAACTCCAAAAATGTCCAAAAGTAATCAAAAAGAACTCAATAGAATTAAAGGAATCGAAATCTCTGAACTTTTGTATAACTATTGATTTTATTTGAATTTGGTGAGCGCGCAGGGATTCGAACCCTGGACCTACTGATTAAAAGTCAGTTGCTCTACCAGCTGAGCTACGCGCTCCCACACAAGCTATCTAGTTTGCGGAAAGTGAAAGGAACATACGGTTGACTTTTCATTTGGTCAACACCTTTTGAAAAAAATATTATTATTTTCTCTAGTTATCAATAATTTTCTCTTTTCCCATCATTATATAGCTCCCCTTTATCTTCTTTTTGAAGTCTCAATAAAGGGGGAATCTAACTATAAAAACATTTCATGGATTCAAAATGCTAAAATTATGAGAAATCCGCAAGCTTCTCCCTCATACATATGAGGTGTTGAGCATAATGAGTAAAGCAAAAGTGCTTCTCGCTGTAGATCGTATATCATTTTTATATCGTTACATTTTCTTTTCCAATTTTCAAATATGAATACAGTTTTATAATACAAAATATTGATCTATAATAATTGATCGTTTTATGTATTGAATAAGGGATCTGAATACCTTGGAGATTTTATCATTTCAAATCCCTTTATATTGAAACAATCAAAATCATTTGCTCGACCAATAAAAGTGAGGGAATAAAACTATATAAAAAAAGAAATGAAAATGATACTTATGCCTTCTTTC
>NZ_JBHIQG010000464.1:0-1540 GCF_042196425.1 Bartonella sp. AD328YNZD
GAATATAAAATATTCCTTTTTAATATGTTCTATATTATTAACTTTTTTATCTGTTGTGAAAACATCTAAATGTAGATATGTTCAATTATAAACATCTTTTACTCATATTCTACTATTTTTCATCAGATTTATTTCTTAGTAAAGAAAATAATTATTTAATAAATAAAGTTATTTTACCCAATCATCCTAGTAGTCATAATATATTTTGGAAAAATATAGTAATTGTTTTTCAAATAGCAAAATGTGTGTATACCAATTTAGGAATATATCTATATTCTTCAATATTTTCCATATTCAAATGGTAGAGTACTTATTTTTAGATAAGGAAATAATTTTCTTATCAAGATAATAAATGATAATAGACAATATATATACGTATCCATAAATAATAAAAAATTATGTGCATTAATATTTTAAGCATTTTGTATATTGTAGCAGCAGATTACAGTATATAATTATTCGAGGCTGAATGCAGAAATTTTTCTAATGAGCTTTGAAACAATTCTGATATTTTTGCAAAATAATGAGAGTGAGATTGGTTTATGATCCTTACATTTGTAAAAAAAACGCTGCTTTTGTCTTATGAGATATTGTTTTAAAAACTAACGCTTGCAAGCGTAAAAAGAACGTTTTATATGATATTCATTTAAGATGCATTTGCTTTGGTTGTATTGATAAAGCCACCAAGCGTTTTGATTTGTTTGATAGGTTTTGATTTTAGACAATGCGTTATTTGAATGCACTCAACTCAATTTCGAGCTTAGTGTTTTAAAACGCTTTTAAAAGGAAGAATCTTGATAATGTGCTTTGTTTCAAATAACTACCTTACAAATGAGGGCGTTATGATTGATACGTTTGATAGTAACAAAAAACGTTTATAGGTTCTCTCTTGAAATGAGTGAGTAAAAATCATACGCATCATTTACATTCCTTTTGATAAGTTTTCATATCTCTAATAGAGTTCTTGCAATATGATACGCTTTGTATATATGTAATTCTCTCTTCTATTGTGGTTGATTCATTAGAATAGACATTTGAAAGCTGTGTCATATCAATTGGCATGTTTTTTTTGCATTCTCTCTATTTATTGCAATGTTTATGGGAATGCTCATGTGTGTGGTGCTATTATTTGCGATAAAGCCATAGTAACTGAAAATACAAAAGTTTCTGGTAATGATATAGTTTAAGTTAGGGACAAAAATCACAGAAAAGAAATACGCACTTACTGATGAAACAATTGAGTTTGATGAATACCTTACGCTTTACCGCATACGTGCATTAAAAGATTTTGGTGATGTTAAAGCAGGCGACGTAGAGTATGAATACAATTTAAGTCAAAAAGACGATTGCTGGATTTATAATGATGCCAAGGCGTATTATTGTGCCAAGATTTACGATAGTGCTAAGGTTTATGATAAAGCACAAATTGGTGATTGTGCCGATATTTTTGGCAATGCAAAAATTTATAATAACGTCAAAATATATGATGGACATATTTTTGGTTACATACAAATTTATGGAAATGTGATTATTGATGCGG
>NZ_JBHIQG010000465.1:0-1536 GCF_042196425.1 Bartonella sp. AD328YNZD
ATAGAGTAGCTGGAGAGATCAATTTCAATAGCTTCAGGAATAGCACTTGCTGGAGCTGTACATTCAATTTCGTGCCGAACAATATTGAGGACACCACCCTTTTTAAGTCCAGGGGCCGTATCTTCATTGAGGAAGTGGACAGGAATATTCACTTCTACAACGGATTTTGCTGAAATGCGTAAGAAATCTACATGGAGGGGAAAGTCACGCACGGGATCTAATTGATAATCTTTTGGCAAAACCATAATTTTTTGCTTGTCAAGAATAATCGTTGCAATGGTGGTACGAAAGCCACCAGCGTGAATTTTATAGAAAATTTCTTTATAGGGAACTGTTATTGCCAAAGGAGGTTGTTTTTCACCATAAATGACAGCAGGAATAAGACCGTTGCGGCGAAGTTCACGGGAGGACCCCTTACCAACCCGCTCGCGTTTTTCGGCCTTAAGAGTGTAGCTTTTGCTCATAATTTAAGTCCTTTTTACATGATTGGAGATCCTTCAAAAACAATAACAGTTTTTGCATGGATATGAAGATATGCGCTGATAAGCAGCGATTGCTCCATTCTGCGTTGCCTCCAAGGGTGTCTACGCAGAAGTCTGTTCTATAATTCAAACTATTCATAGATGCAAGAGTTGTGGGAAAAATCGATGATTTCTATCGTTAAAAAAGAGGAAATGTTACACATTATGGTACAGGATGGAGAATCAACCAATATGCGCTGATATGTTCAAAATCAAACACTGGAGATGTTATGAAGGTTGAGATTGCCTTGGGTGAGATATCAGAGAGTCGTGCTTTGCATAAATCGATGCCAGCACTTCTTGATTTGGAAGAGTTATTGGCAACACGTCTTCTTGTTCAAGGTAATTCTGGTTCAGGTAAATCACATCTTTTACGCCGTCTTCTAGAACAAAGTGCTCAGTGGGTACAGCATTGTGTGATTGATCCAGAAGGTGATTTTGTAACTTTGGCAGACAAATTTGGTCATGTTATTGTAGAGGCTCAACGGAGCGAACTAGAATTGACGCGTATTGCGCATCGCATTCGACAACATCGGGTTTCTGTAGTATTTAATCTTGAAGGTTTGGATACTGAACAACAGATGCGTGCTGTGGGTGCTTTCCTTGGGGCACTGTTTGATGTGGAACGTGATTATTGGTATCCTATGCTTGTCGTTGTTGATGAAGCACAATTGTTTGCTCCAACTGCTGCAGGAGAAGTTTCTGATGAAGCACGTAAAATTTCACTGAGTGCTATGACTAATCTTATGTGTCGGGGGCGCAAACGTGGTCTTGCTGGTGTTATTGCGACACAACGTTTGGCTAAGCTGGCCAAAAATGTTGCTGCTGAAGCTTCAAACTTTTTAATAGGGCGGACTTTTTTAGATATTGATATGGTGCGCGCTGCTGATCTTTTGGGAATGGAGCGTCGTCAAGCAGAAATGTTTAGAGATCTTGAGCGGGGAAATTTTATCGCTTTAGGTCCCGCTTTATCACGACGTCCCTTACCAATCATTATCGGTTCTGTTGAAACTTT
>NZ_JBHIQG010000466.1:0-1516 GCF_042196425.1 Bartonella sp. AD328YNZD
TCCCGCACATTTGAATGGGCCGGACAAACGCGCGAAGAGCCTTTTACATTTGAAGATGGCACTGTTGCTTCTATGCCCATTTTGAAAAGAAAAGAATTTACAAAACCTTTTGCGATTGGCAGAAAAATACAGGAGGAACTAGAAAAGTTAGATAAAACACTTGCTGAAAAGAATAATTTACAAGACTTAACTCGCGAAGAATTCGTTGAACAAGCAGCTGGTATAATGATAGATTTGCACCACTTGCATCCTTTCAGAGAGGGCAATAGGCGCACAAAGAGACTGTTTGTTGAAAAACTCTCTCAAGCAGCAGGACATGAGCTAGACTTTTCTCTTGTGAGCAAAAAACGTAAAAACTTTGTCCGCGTCGCTGCCATGGAACATGGCGACCCAGAGCCTATGAAGCATCTTCTTGAGGATATCTCAAATCCAGAAAAATTGCTCCTCTTACGAGAATTCACCAACTCTATGAGAGAGCTTGGATTAGATGAAAAAAATTATCATCTCGCTGTCGTTGCAAAAGAAGGAGAAACCTATCATGGTACCTATAGAGGCAGTGGACCCAATGGCTTCATGCTTGATGCCAACGGCATTTTCATCTTGGGAAATAAAAAAGATCTCACCCCAGAGCAAATACAGACATTAAAAATCGGTGACGCCCTCTCCTTTACAGCACCAAAAGTTCAAAAACCAGAAAAAAACCAGAAAAAAACATTGCTTCCAGAAGAAAAAGAAGAAAAAAGAGCCACTCTTAAAAACGATGAAATAACTGAAAAGAGCAAAGACAAAACATCCATTCAAACAAAGAAAAAGGGAAAATCCTATTTTTCACCATGGATTGCCTCTCATGTTTTACATGACAGCGTTGAAGTTATGCCCAAAAGTTTGCAAGCACAAGAAAAAGAACAAATGACACAACCAATTGTTCAATCGGCTTCCGCTATGAGGCAAATGCAAAAAGATTTTCAAAAAAATATTTTACAAAGCAATAATACAGCGACAAATGATCCAATATCTGTCAAAATGACAAAGGAAACACGCTCTGATCATCCAGAAATAGAAAAACAGCCTATCAAAAAAGCAATGGCATACTGGGATACTGGTACAAGAAAAACGGACACAATCCCTCTCACCTTACAAGAGAAATTATCATCACCACCTGAAACCGAAGAAAATAAGACAATACACCGTAATTTCTTTTACCCCAATAGTATCACCTTAAAGAATAAATATGGAATAAAAGACTACGGAAAATTAAAAGTGCAATGTGCCCATGATACAACAAAAGCAATCATTCATCTGCGCCAAGAAGCGCCACCACAAAAACTAACCTCCACATATCTCCAATATATTCATCACACCCTATTTAAAAATACTTTTGAATGGGCCGGACAAACACGCGAAAAACCATTTACATTTGAAGATGGTACCGTTGCTTATATGCCAATGATGAAAAAAGCTGGTATTTCTTTTGCCTCAGCAAAACAGATACAGGAGGGACTAGAAAATTTAGATA
>NZ_JBHIQG010000467.1:0-1511 GCF_042196425.1 Bartonella sp. AD328YNZD
TAGTCTTATGTGTTTTTATGGTTAGAAGTTGTCTTTCTATTGTTCTTGCTGCAGGTGAGGGGACGCGCATGAAATCGTCTCTGCCTAAGGTACTTCATAAAATTGCTGGATTGCCTCTTATATGCCATGTTCTAAAACAAATAGAATTGGCAGGCTCTTCGCAATTAGCCGTTGTTGTGGGATTTGGTGCTAAGGAGGTTACGCACGTTGTTCAGTCATTTGTAAAAGATGTAATGGTTTTTGAACAAAAAGAACGTTTAGGAACTGCTCATGCTGTTTTGTCTGCTCGTTTAGCTTTGCAAAAGGAAGTGGATGATGTTCTCATTGTTTTTGGTGATACGCCTCTCATTCAGCAAGATTCATTGCACCAAATGCGTGCACAGCTTGCTGATGGAGCAGATGTTGTTTTTGCAGGTTTTCATACCCAAAATCCAACAGGTTATGGGCGTCTTCTCGAGAAAAATGGTAAATTAATCGCAATTGTAGAAGAAAAAGACGCTAGCGATAAAGAAAAAAAGATTTCTTTTTGTAATGGTGGAATACTCGCTATGCGTGGAAAACATGCGCTTTCTCTTTTAGAGAAGGTTGATAATAACAATATAAAAAAAGAATATTACTTAACAGATGTTGCTTCTCTTGCAACACGTGAAGGATTAGATGTACGCGTTGTTGAAGTTCCTTTTGAAGATATTGTAGGAATTAATAATTGTTTTGAGCTATCGAGGGCTGATTCTTTATGGCAGAAACGTAAAGCATACGATTTAATGTTATCAGGTGTTACACTCTTAAAACCAGAAACAGTCTATTTTTCTTATGATACAGAAATTGAACCAGGCGTGGTGATAGAACCAAATGTTTATTTTGGGTTAGGCGTAAAAATACACTCTGGAGCTGTTATTCACGCATTTAGTTATCTAGAAGGTGCTGTAGTTGGGACGGATGCACAAATTGGTCCCTATGCACGTTTACGTCCTGGAACAGAGTTGGCGAAGGCTGTAAAGGTTGGAAATTTTTGTGAAGTTAAACAAGCCAAGGTAGGAGAAGCTTCTAAAATTAATCATTTGAGTTATATTGGTGATGCCGAAATTGGTGCACATACCAATATTGGAGCTGGTACGATTACATGCAATTATGATGGATTTAACAAATATAAAACGATGATTGGTGATCATGCTTTTGTTGGGTCTAATACGGCGCTTGTTTCTCCATTGGTGATAGGGGATGGTTCTTATGTTGCTTCAGGAAGTGTTATTACTGAAAATATTCCTATGAATAGTATGGCTTTTGGGCGTGCACGACAGGTTATAAAAGAGGGCTATGCGACAAAATTTCGTACGCGCTTGTTAGAGAAAAAATTGTCAGAAAACAAACAAAAAAAATGATCTTTTTCAGTCTATTTCTTTGTTTAGTGCTGATCGAACGATGGAGAGGCGGTTTATTTTTAAAGATTGCCGTACTCCATGTTTGAATTATTTTATTATTTACAGTTTTAAATAAAGGTTGTTGGATTG
>NZ_JBHIQG010000468.1:0-1511 GCF_042196425.1 Bartonella sp. AD328YNZD
CATACGATCAACGAAATCGCAGATCTAGAAAGCGCTCTCAATGGCAAGATGGCAGCGGATAAAACCTTTACTTTTGCCGATTTAAGGGATATCGAGGGCGCCAAAGATGCCGCAAATAATTATGTTCTCTATAAATCAAGCAATAATAACTTCACCTTTGGCAGTGCTGTCTCACTGTTAGGCGCGCATCAACATAAAACCGAAGATATCGTGGGTCTTGACGATTTTAGAGCCAAGCTTAACGAAGATCTCACAAGCTATGGACGCTTAGCCAGCCCAAATGAATGGAAAAATTACAATAAATTTACCAGCAAAGTGACTATGAGTGGTGCCTTAGAGCTTTTGGGCAATTCGTCGTTGAACCTCATCTATAATGGCAAAGTGGTTACCGATTTAAACACAAACGGAAGCTTGCTTAAAGGACCTTTAAAAGTCGATGGTGATCTTGTTTATACAAAAGCAGAAATAGATATTCTCAAGCAGGAAATTAAAAACATCAAAAAAGATTTGATTAATAAACTCATTATTGCTGATGCTGAATTGCTCTATACGCAAGATGGGAAAATTCAGTGGCCCGATTGGGTAACAGACCAAACTAGGTTAGAAATCCAAGCATGGGGTGGCGGTGGTAGTGGTGGCGGATCGGATACGCCAAGATTAGGAGGAGGTGGCGGCGGTGGCGGTTGTTCAGTCTGGTATGGCTATAAAGCCAGTTTAAAGGATCATGAAGATATCACAATTGGTAAGGGGGGAGCTTCTGTTTCAGGGCGGTATGCAATAGGAAACTCTGGAGGAACAACGACC
Organism: Bartonella sp. AD328YNZD; assembly: GCF_042196425.1. NCBI lineage: Bacteria > Pseudomonadati > Pseudomonadota > Alphaproteobacteria > Hyphomicrobiales > Bartonellaceae > Bartonella > Bartonella sp. AD328YNZD. The sequence continues at coordinate 805 of NZ_JBHIQG010000468.1, forward strand.
GTTGGCAAAAATTTTATTACCGCTACAGGAGGACATGGTGGTGGGGGTGCTTATTATAATACATCAAGGGGAAATACTTATTACTATTCAGGCATTGGTGGTGCTGGGGGCATTGGGGAAAATTTTGGTTTAGCAACAGACGGACATCCAGGATTAGCCAAAGGGGGAAATGGTTATGCTGGAACGAGTGGAATTACTGGCAAGATAAGCGGTGATGGCGGTGATGCTGGAGGTGATACATCAAGGGGTGGTCCTGGAGGACTAGCACAACATAACTATACTTCAGGAAAAGGAGGGCGTGGTTTTGGTGGTGGCGGTGCTGGAGCTGTTAGAGATTCCTATACAAGTGGCGCTGGAGTTGATGGCGCTGTCCTTATAAGATTATGGAAAGATTAAATACAAAACTAAAAATAGCACAAGTCAAATGGATAGCTATTGTATAAGCGAGCTTGTATGATTTTTAAATCTTTTTATCACTCTTTCAAAGCCCTTTTAAAGGGCTTTTTGACTGACAGTGTCAGGCTTATGAGAGAGGATGAGTGTTGTTATAGTCTCTTCATTAATGTGGAGAGCAAAATGGCAACAGAATTTAATCATGGTATCCGCCTTGTTGAGGATGGTCAAGCCTCACGACCCTTAGAGATGTTTAGCCAAACCGCCCTTGGGGCGGTTGTTACAGCCCCTGATGCTGATAACCAAGTTTTTCC
>NZ_JBHIQG010000469.1:0-1511 GCF_042196425.1 Bartonella sp. AD328YNZD
AGTTTGAATGGACATGAAGGCGCATTACTTACAGAAAATGGTGGACGTATTGAAATTACGGATGTTACTCTAACAACAGATGGCAAAGGAGCCGGTGCACTTGCACTTGGTTCTGATAGTATAGTTGAATTAAAAGGCAATACAAAGATTAATAATGTTTTGAACGGTCTTGGAGCATTTGATGGTGGTAAAGTCACCAGCGAAGATTTAACACTCATCGGTTCTGGAGCAAAAGAAGAAAGCACTGGTGTAGGAGTTAACCTGCCTAATAGCAAGATTGAACTAAATGGAAAAATAACCATTGAAAAATTCACCCATGGGCTTGAGGCACGAAATGGTGGACAGATTGATGTCACGGATGTAGCTTTAACAACGAATGACGCGGGAACCGGTGCACTTGCACTTGGTCCCGATAGCAGAATTGAATTGCATGGAACGGCAACGATTAATAATATTTTGAAGGGTCTTAGAGCAATAAATGGTGGCAAAATTACCAGCGAAAATTTAACAGTAGTCGGTGGTAAAGCAATTAATGAAAATCTCAGCAAAATAAGCACTGGTGTACGGACAGAGGATTCTGGTAGTGAAATTCAGTTAACCGGCAAAACAACCATTCAAAATGTCGATGAAGGTTTTTATGCAGACGGTGGAAGTAAAATCATTAGCGGAGATTTAACAATAACCGGTAGTGAATCCGAAGAACCAACCGTTGGTGTAAACATTTGGGATCCCGATAGTATAGTTGAATTCAATGGCAAAACAACCATTCAAAATGTTGATGTTGGTCTTTTTGTCATTGAAGGTAGCACAATTAAAACGAGCAATAGCGCTATTGATACTAATTCTAAAGGTCTAGATACCCAATCCGACACTCCTCAGAATGGGAAGAAAAATAAAATAGAAGCAAAAATGGCTGCGCTGGTTGTAATAAATGGTGGACATATTGATCTGACAGATGTTTCTGCCACAGCAGAAGTTGCCGGTTTACAATTCGCAACTTTCTCCGATGATAATCCAAATAGCTCGCATGATCCACAAAAATATCATAGTAATGAGATCAATCTGACCAATACAGAGCTTCATGCTGAAAATGGCACAGGAATTTTCATTAGAGCTGTTGTTGAAAAAAGCATCGAAGATGCTGCTGCTCCATCAATCGGCACAGTCAATCTTAAAAAATCAGAAGTCCATGCTGACGTATTATTAGGAGATGGTATTTTTTGGGACAAAACGTCATGGAAAGATAAAGATTTGTGGGATGGTAAAGAGGTTAAAGCGATCTCCAACGGCACCTTCACATTAAGCGCTGATCAGTCTACTCTAGAAGGCAGAGCAAATATTGCTAAAGACAGAAATGTACGTTTTGATCTGAAAAACGATACAACATGGACATTGAAAATTAGCAAAAACGAAAAAGATGATGATGGCAATCTGCTTGATATCGCTCAAAGATCTCGTTCTGATGTTTCTGTGCTTAATCTCGATAACAGCTCCATTGTTTTTGAGAAACC
>NZ_JBHIQG010000470.1:0-1509 GCF_042196425.1 Bartonella sp. AD328YNZD
CAAGCTACAACTATAACTCCATACAAGAACGAATAAATACAAAATTAAATGGAGCGGGCGATGGGATTCGAACCCACGACCCCAACCTTGGCAAGGTTGTGCTCTACCCCTGAGCTACACCCGCTCACCGATTCGATATATATCTTGCTTGTATGGCGTAGGCTTTTACGAATTGCAACAAAAAAATATCATTTCTGTTTGATTTATTTTGTCCATGTTTCGATAAAATGAAATAAAGATTGATTTTAGAAAATTCTTCAGTAATAAATTATTCCTTTTTTAATTTTTGCATGGAGAGGGGTGGAGTATAATGTTGAAGAGAATAAATATATTAGGGATTATCATTGCAACTGTTTTTATGATGAACAGTGTTGCAAAGGCCGATGACCAAGTTAAACACGTTAAAGTTGCAATAACGCAAATTATGGTCCATCCTGCTGCGGATGCTGTTCGTAAAGGTGTGGAAGATGTGCTTGCAGCAAATGGCTATAAGCAAGGTGAAAATTTTCACCTTACCTTTTTATCAGCGCAGGGTAATATTTCAACAGCAACGCAAATTGCACGTAAATTTGTTGGTGATAAACCCGATGTTATTGTCGCAATTACCACGCCTTCAGCACAAACGATGCTTGCGGCAACAAAAACAATTCCTATCGTCTTTGCAGCAATTTCTGATCCTATCGGAGCTAAAATCGTTTCTTCGCTTACCAAACCTGGCGGTAATATGACAGGGAGTTCGGATCGTATAGATGTTGCAGAAAGTGTTAGACTTTTACAAGAAGTAAAACCAGATTTGAAAAAAATTGGTTACCTTTATAATGCTTCTGAGGCAAATTCTGTTTCGACACTTAAGGTATTAAAGGATGTAGCAAAAAAAGCAGGAATTGAAATCATTCCTTCATCGGCACCAAAACCTTCAGATGTTCAGGCAGCAACACGCGCTTTAATCGGTAAGGTCGATATTATTTTTGTTCCTGCTGATAATACGATTTTATCTGTTTTAGAAGGTGCAATAAAGGTCTCAGAGGAAGCCAATATGCCTGTATTTACTGTTGATGCTAATACTATCGGGCGCGGGCCTTTTATGACGCAAGGTGTGAATTTCTATGATGTAGGGGTTGATGCTGGGAAATTGGTTGTACGTATTCTAAAGGGTGAAAAGCCTGGTGATATTGATGTTGTGCAGGCGGCTAATAATGACATTCGAATTGATTTGAAAGCAGCTAAAAAAGCAGGGATTGTTATTCCGCAGGCAGTTATTGATCGTGCAACAAAAGTGATTCAATAACTTTTATTGATAGAGTGTTGATACAATAAAAATACGTTAAGTTTTCATGGGGATTGTCTTTACATGAATATATTTGCGTTTTCTGGCGCTGTGGAATTAGGCCTTATTTATGCGTTTGTTGCTATAGGGGTTTATCTTTCATTTCGGGTTTTAGATTTTCCTGATTTAACGGTTGATGGCTCGTTTCTTCTTGGTTCCTGTGTCTGTGGTGTTTTGATTCT
>NZ_JBHIQG010000471.1:0-1503 GCF_042196425.1 Bartonella sp. AD328YNZD
GCACGTGCAATGGCTGGTTGTGTTATAGTAGGTGGGCGGTGTGCCATATCTGTTCCCCTTCATTTTAGATGCAATTCCCCCGTGGCGTGAATCACGCTGGTGTTTAAAAGTTGGTTTTTCGGTGTTAGAAACGGCTTATAGAGATACTATAAGATTAGTAGTTCGTTATTTTCTCATCTGGTTTTTTCTCTAGTTGAGATTCTTCTATCGTCATCAATCCAGTCGTTCCAACATACACATGCATCACCGTAAATTTTTGCATGACCGTAAACATGCGCATCACCGTAAACACGCGCCCTATCGTAAATGTATGGCTCTTCGTAAACTTGTGCATTGCCATAAACTTCTGCATTATCAAAAACGTGCGGTTCACCGCAAATATATGCATCACCGTAAACTTCTGCATGACCGTAAATGCACGGTTCATCGAAAACTTCTGCTTTGCCATAAATACGAGAATTGTCGTAAACCTCGGCATAACCGTAAACATGTGCATTTTCGTAAACCTTAGCATCATCATAAACCTTGGCATAACCCCCAACCCAGCAATTGCCATCATGACTTAGATTGTCTTCTTTCTCGATATAGCCGCCAAGATCACCTTTCTTGACGTCCTCCAAATCTCTCAATGCACGAATGCGGCGGAGCGTTTTGCGCCCAACTTCGATTGTTTCATCAGTAAGTTCATATTTTTTCATGGTTTATTGCCTCTCACCTGTTGAAATAATTTCATCATTGATGATCTCTGCGTTTCCCTGAATAAATGCTTCACCACAGATTTTGGCATTTCCCCCAACTTTTGCTCTGATGGAAATCAATGGAATGTCATAAATTTTAGCATTTCCATAAATTTTAGCTTTTCCACTAATAAACGCACCACCGGAAACTTGTGCATTCTCGTAGATTTGTGCACTGGCAAAAACATGAGCATGTCCAAAAATCTGAGCATTGCCAAAAATATTAGTTTGTCCGGTAATACATGCACTACCAAAAATACATGCATTTTCGTAAATATCAGCAATGTTATCAATATAAGCATTACCAAAAACCTTGGCTTTGTCATAAACTCTTGCAAAACCATCAGCACAAGCGTTTCCATAAACATGTGCATCTCCCAAAACCTTGGCATAACCATAGATTTTTGCATCATCACCAACCCAGCAATTGCCATCATGTGAAAGATTGCTTTCATTTTGTATAAAACCGCCAAGATTTCCTTTTTTGACGTCTCCAAAATTTTTTAATGCACGAATGCGGTGAAGAGTTTTTCCTCTAAACTCAATTGTTTCATCAGTAAGTTCATATTTCTTTTCCATGGTTTATTTCCTTTATTTGCGTACAATCCACCCGTAGCGTGAAGCACGCATGTGTTAAAAGTTGTTAGTAAATGGGTGGGGGTGCTGGGAGGAGAGAGCACCCCCATAGGTTTAAGCAGCTTTTGCCAAAATCTTTTGCATCTCTTGTTCTATTTCCCCTAAAAAGATTTCGACCGCTTTATTGATC
>NZ_JBHIQG010000472.1:0-1502 GCF_042196425.1 Bartonella sp. AD328YNZD
ATTTCAAAAGCATGATCTCGACTTTCCATCTGACACGGACCCGCAATTAATGAAAGAGGCATTTCATTTGAAAAAATAATATTTCCAACTTTCACAGTGGCATTTGGTTTAGACATTTTATTCCTCAAAAGCAAAGTAGCCAAATTTATATATTAAACTAATCGACTTTGTTCTACAGCGGCTTCAATAAAAGAAGAAAAAAGCGGATGTGGATCAAAAGGACGTGATTTTAATTCTGGATGATATTGAACACCAATGAACCATGGATGATCTACATACTCTATCGTTTCTGGTAAAATACCATCAGGAGACATACCAGAAAAAATCAAACCACACTGTTCTAACTTATCCTTATAATCGATATTGACCTCATAACGATGACGATGCCGCTCGACAATCTTTGTCATCCCATAAATTTTGGCAATATGACTCCCTTCTTTTAATTCAGCCGCAAAGGCACCAAGACGCATCGAACCGCCGAGGTCACCATTTCTTGTACGTTTTTCAAGAACATCGCCTTTGAGCCATTCTGTCATTAAACCTACAATTGGATTTTCTGTTTCACAAAATTCACTTGATGAAGCATTCTCAATCTGAGCAATATTACGCGCAACTTCTATACAAGCTAATTGCATTCCAAAACAAATCCCTAAAAATGGAACTTTACGCTCTCGTGCAAATCGAATTGCTCGAATCTTCCCTTCAGACCCTCGTGCACCAAAAGCACCTGGAACCAAAATGCCATGGGCTTTTTGTAAAGCTGAGACAGAATCTTCTTTTTCAAAAAGTTCCGAATCAATCCACTCAATATTAACCTTCACTTTATTCGCTAAACCACCATGCGCAATCGCTTCGATAAGGGATTTATAAGCATCCTTTAAGCCCGTATATTTTCCTACAACAGCAATCGTAACTTCTCCTTCAGGATGATGAATGCGATGCGTAATATCTTTCCAACGATCCATCTGAGGAGAAAGTGCCGAATCGATTCCAAAAGCGCAAAGAACTTCAGAGTCTAAACCCTCCTTATGATATGCCATAGGAACATCATAAATTGTTGGCACATCTAATGCCTGAATAACTGCATTGGAGCGAACATTGCAAAAAAGTGATAATTTGTACCGCTCTGTTTCTGGAATAGATCGATCTGCACGCACAAGCAAAATATCAGGAGAAATACCAATTGATTGTAATTCTTTGACAGAATGTTGTGTTGGTTTCGTTTTTAATTCACCTGCGGAAGGAATATAAGGCATTAAGGTGAGATGGACATAAACGACATTTTGTCTCGGTAGATCATTACGAAGCTGACGAATCGCTTCTAGAAAAGGCATTGCTTCAATATCACCAACCGTCCCACCTATTTCACACAAAACAAAATCAAATTCTTCATTTCCCGTCGTAATGAATCTCTTAATTTCATCCGTAACATGAGGAATAACTTGGACTGTTGCCCCCAAATAATCACCACGCCGCTCTCGTTCAATGATATTGCGATAAAT
>NZ_JBHIQG010000473.1:0-1493 GCF_042196425.1 Bartonella sp. AD328YNZD
GCTATGGTTTAGAGAAGCATGTAGGATATGCAACGTTAGTTCATCGTACGGCTCTTAATAAATATGGTCCAATCGTAAGATTACATCGTTATAGTTTTGCACCACTAAAAGAGTGTAAAAAAGGCAATTAAAATCAATAATTTATTACAAGAGTAAGGGATTTTATAATCATTGATTCTGTTATGTTTTTTTGGGTGTCTATCCCTAACCTTTTTGAAGCTTTTTTATCACTTATTCCCATCCATTTTTTCCAGATATAGAATCAGATATTTCTAACATGGGCTTGACTCTTATTGTTATTAACCGTATAGCAACGATATACGACAAGGGGCGGTAATGGCAATTGTGAGTTTTAAACATAAGAGCTTAAAATTATTTTATACAACAGGTTCCACAAAAGTTATTTGATCAGATCACGTAAAAAAATTACGCGTTATCTTAACGGCTTTAACAAGTGCTACTACGTCTGAAATGTTGAGAGCGCCTGCCTTTAAAATACACCCTCTTAAAGGTGAACTTACAGGGTACTATTCTATATGGATGAATGGAAATTGGCGTGTTACTTTTCGCTTTATAGGAACAGATGTGGAGCTTGTTGATTATCAAGATTACCATTGATGAGAGGAATGAAAAAAAATGATGCATAACCCCGTACATCCGGGTGAAGTTCTGAAAGTAGCTTTCTTAGAAGAAATGGGGATAACAATACAAAAATTAGCTGATCATCTCCATATGACAAGAGCTTCTTTATCAAGAGTGATTAACGGACATGCTTCTATAAGTACCGAGCTTTCTATTAAATTAGAATTAGCTGGTTTTAGTAAAGCAAAATTTTGGTTGGATATGCAAACAAACTATAATTTATGGCAAACAATGCAACAGGAACAACCACCTATTTCTCCTCTTGTTTCTGATACACTTCAAACGCCGCTTTGATTTCGTTAATAATTTTGATGGTGCTTTGGTTTGTTTTTTTAGCTTCCGCCTATTGCTCTAACTTTTTTGTAGCTTTTTGATTGCTTCTATCGCAAGTCGTTTTCTATCGGCTGTTTTGGTACAAAGGGATGCCATATTATCTTCTGTCCAACCAAAAAGCGCTTTCATTTGTGAAACTTTCGCGCCCGCATTTGCTGCACGTGTTGCTGCTAATTTTCGCAATCCATGGGCTGATTTTTAACCCGTCTTGCGGACCGCATGCAGGCGTGTTTTTTAATCAAGGACCATAAGTTTTTATTTTTAAGCGGGGATAATTTACCAGCACTTGAACTTCATAAGCACGACTGTTCTAACTGGGAATTCACGTTAGAGCCACGCACGCAATACGGCACTATTGAAGCTTCTTATTTTGATCGCTCAACAGGGCAACAATGCCAAGTCAAGCATCAGACAGGGTTTAGCGGTCCTGTGCGGCGTCTTCGCAGTTGTTATCCATGTCAAGAGGAAGCTTTATCTGCCGCCGCTTCCGAGTCGGATCGCTTATGTCGTGCTGTAGG
>NZ_JBHIQG010000474.1:0-1492 GCF_042196425.1 Bartonella sp. AD328YNZD
GTAAAAGGTGTTAGTTTACAGATGCGTTCGATATCAGGAATAAAGCCCATGTCCAACATGCGATCAGCTTCATCAATAACAAGGATTTCAACGCCCATCAGGAGCAATTTACCGCGCTCGAAATGATCAAGAAGGCGCCCTGGTGTTGCTATAAGAACATCAGCTCCTCGTTCAAGTTTGCGATCTTGGAGTTCAAAAGATACCCCACCAATCAAAAGAGCAACATTTAAACGATGATTTATTCCGTATTTATCGAAATTTTCTTCAACTTGAGCTGCAATTTCTCTTGTTGGTTCTAAGATGAGCGTACGGGGCATTCGTGCTCTTGCACGACCTTTTTCAAGGAGAGTGAGCATAGGCAATACGAAAGAGGCGGTTTTACCCGTTCCCGTTTGAGCGATTCCTAGAACGTCTTTTCTTTGAAGGACGTGAGGAATTGTTTCACTTTGAATAGGTGTTGGAGTTGTATATCCCGCTGATTTTACAGCGTTAACAACCTTTGCGGAAAGACCTAAATCATCAAAACTGTTTAAAGATGGTATCATTTTTTTATCAATTGCTCTGTGATTTTAATTTTGCTATCTAAATGATGAGTATAACCAATATCCCCCACTCTTAAAGAGTTTTAAGATGCTTTCACAAAAAAACTAACTATAACAACCATATACACATAAAACGCACAATACAATCATTAATAGCGAAATTGTTCTGATAAAATGCGTTCATCCCATGAATGATTTGAGTCAAAAAGGATTGAAGCTGTTACTTCTGTTGCCATTGAAATAGTAACTGAATGGACAGATTTAACTTCAACATTATCAGCAGCAGCGTTAACAGGGCGTTTGTCAGGTTCAAGCATATCAAAGCGCACTGTTACTGTATTGGGAAGCAATGCTCCATGCCAACGCCGAGGACGAAAAGGACTAACGGGAGTAAGAGCCATAAGGGGGGCCATAAGGGGTAAAATAGGTCCTTGTGCTGATAAATTATAAGCGGTTGATCCTGCCGGTGTAGCGACGAGGACTCCATCACAATTTAATTGTTCCATGCGCACGTTGTTATCAATGGTGATACGAATTTTTGCTGCTTGATAAGATTGTCGAAAGAGAGATACTTCATTAATTGCAAGAGCTTCGATAGATTCTTGACATTCAGCTTTTGCAATCATGCGCAGGGGATGGATTTCTTTTCTATGAGCGACAGCAATACGATTAGGTAATTTTTTTTCATGAAATTCATTCATAAGAAATCCTACAGAACCTTGATTCATGCCATAAATGGGTTTGCCTGTATTCATGACGTCCCGTACGGTTTGTAACATTGTCCCATCACCACCGATTGCAACAACAATATCAGTTTCTTCCAGAGAAGAATGACCATAAACGGAAATTAATTTATGGGTAGCTTTGAGAGCTTCCTCAGTTTCTGCGGAAACAAAATGAAAGCGACTTGGTAATGTAATCATTTAGAAATTATCCTGATACTTACAGTT
>NZ_JBHIQG010000475.1:0-1490 GCF_042196425.1 Bartonella sp. AD328YNZD
TTAGCTGGATGAAGAATATTATTGGTTGACATCATTAAAACACGGGCTTCAAGCTGTGCTTCAAGAGAAAGCGGAACGTGAACCGCCATCTGATCTCCATCAAAATCTGCATTAAAAGCAGTGCACACCAGCGGATGAAGCTGGATAGCTTTTCCTTCAATCAAGATAGGTTCAAAAGCCTGAATCCCCAAGCGGTGCAATGTTGGCGCACGATTGAGCAAAACAGGATGTTCACGAATAACCTCATCCAAGATATCCCAAACTTCTGGATGCTCCTTTTCAACAAGCTTTTTTGCTTGTTTTACAGTTGAGGAATATCCCTTCGCATCAAGGCGCGCATAAATAAATGGCTTAAATAATTCAAGAGCCATTTTTTTAGGAAGACCACATTGATGTAATTTTAATTCAGGACCTGTCACGATAACAGAACGTCCCGAGTAATCAACACGCTTTCCAAGTAAGTTTTGACGAAAACGCCCTTGCTTACCCTTTAACATATCTGAAAGAGATTTTAACGGACGTTTATTGGCTCCAGTAATCACACGCCCGCGCCGTCCATTATCAAACAATGCATCAACAGCTTCTTGCACCATACGCTTTTCATTGCGCACGATAATTCCAGGAGCACGCAATTCAATAAGCCGTTTCAAGCGGTTATTACGATTAATAACACGTCGATAAAGATCATTCAGATCTGATGTCGCAAAACGCCCACCATCAAGTGGAACCAATGGACGTAAATCCGGTGGAATAACCGGAATTGTTTTCATAATCATCCACTCTGGCTTATTCCCAGATTCAAGAAAATTTTCAACGATCTTAAGTCGTTTAATCAATTTTTTCTGCTTTAACTCTGAAGTCGTTTCAGCTAATTCGAGACGCAAATCATTGGCAATTTTATCTAACTCCATACCAGCTAAAAGCTCGTAAATAGCTTCAGCGCCAATCATAGCTGTAAATTGATCTTCTCCAAACTCATCAATAGCAAGCATATATTCTTCTTCAGAAAGAAGCTGGTAGAGCTTAAGAGATGTCAACCCTGGTTCAGTTACAATATAATTCTCAAAATAAAGAACCCGCTCAATATCTTTTAAAGTCAAATCTAAAAGTGTAGAAATACGACCTGGTAATGATTTAAGAAACCATATATGCGCAACAGGCGCCGCAAGCTCAATATGCCCCATACGCTCACGACGTACGCGCGAAAGAGTAACCTCTACACCACATTTTTCACAAATAATGCCCTTATATTTCATGCGTTTATATTTGCCACATAAACATTCATAGTCCTTAATAGGGCCAAATATACGTGCACAAAAAAGACCATCACGCTCTGGTTTAAAAGTCCGATAATTAATCGTCTCAGGCTTCTTAATCTCACCATACGACCAGGACAAAATTTTCTCAGGACTTGCAATAGAAATACGAATAGAGTCAAATGTCTGCGCTGGCGCTTGAGGATTGAAAAGATTCATGACCTCGTGGTTCAT
>NZ_JBHIQG010000476.1:0-1489 GCF_042196425.1 Bartonella sp. AD328YNZD
TGCTTTTGGTGAATTGACTATTGTGGCACGTCTTGATGCAATTATCGATGTCTTAATGTTTGTTCGTGATGATTCTCGCTGTCAATTTATTAATCTCACAGACATTAGTGGTGTGGATTATCCTTCCCGCGATAAGCGCTTTGATGTTTCTTACCAATTATTATCCCCTCGTGAGAATTTACGCTTACGTGTAAAAGTTCGTACGGATGAAAATACTCCCGTTGCTTCAGCTTGTACGGTTTATCCTGGTGCAGAGTGGTATGAACGTGAAACGTATGATATGTATGGGATTTTATTTTCAGGACATCCGGATTTAAGACGGATTTTAACAGATTATGGTTTTGAAGGATATCCTTTACGTAAAGACTTTCCTGTGACAGGATTTGTTGAATGCCGTTATGATAATGAAGCAAAGAGGGTGATTTATGAGCCTGTTGTTTTGCGCCAAGAGATGCGTAATTTTGATTTTCTTTCTCCTTGGGAAGGAGGACAATATATTTTACCATGTGATGAAAAAGCAGACAGTAAAAAATGATATTGGTTTTGATAAGGCGTTCTATTAGAATAGCATATTTTTAAAATAATTAATGTTTTTAATATGATAGATTTTTTTAATATTTGATATGAAGTTTTTAAAAAAAGCAAGGGGTTGATTGTGGCTGAGGTCAATGTTCGAAACTTTAATATCAATTTTGGTCCGCAGCATCCTGCCGCGCATGGGGTTTTGCGCATGGTTCTGGAGCTGGACGGTGAAGTTGTTGAGCGTGTAGATCCACATATTGGGTTGTTGCATCGCGGTACTGAAAAATTAATGGAAACAAAGACTTATCTCCAAGCGGGTCCTTATCTAGATCGTTTGGATTATGTTGCTCCTATGAATCAGGAACATGCTTTTGTTCTTGCTATTGAAAAGTTATTAGATATAAAAGTTCCTAAAAGAGGGCAATTAATACGTGTTTTGTTTTCTGAAATTGGGCGTATTCTTAATCATTTGCTTAATGTAACGACACAGGCAATGGATGTTGGTGCTTTAACACCACCGCTTTGGGGATTTGAGCAACGTGAAAGATTGATGATTTTTTATGAGCGTGCCTGTGGTGCTCGTCTTCATGCAAATTATTTTCGCCCCGGTGGCGTGCATCAAGATTTACCAGAATCTTTAGTTGAGGGTATTGGTGATTTTATTGATCCATTTCTTGTTTCTCTCGGAAAACTTGATGCGCTTGTGACCCCAAATCGAATTTTTAAGCAGCGTAATGTGGATATTGGCGTTGTAAGTATTGATGAAGCTTGGGCACGCGGTTTTTCTGGGGTTATGATTCGTGGAGCTGGTATTCCATGGGATTTGCGTAAAAGTCAGCCTTATGAATGTTACGATGAAATGGAATTCGATATTCCTATAGGTAAAAATAGTGATTGTTATGATCGCTATCTTATTCGTATGGAAGAAATGCGTCAATCAGCGAAAATTATGCGTCAATGCGTAGAA
>NZ_JBHIQG010000477.1:0-1479 GCF_042196425.1 Bartonella sp. AD328YNZD
TGAGATAAAGGCTCTGCAATAACATCAGGCAATAACTGCACCAGTGCTTTAATTTTTTGCGGTGTATAGGTAAAAGCTCCTAGAAAACGAGCAAAAGATATTCCAAAAATAAAGAAAGGGAAAAATGCTAAAAGCCCTGATAGCGCAACATGGCTTGCAAAAGCGCTTCCATTATCACGCCAATAATGGCTTATTGCGTCACAAAAAATATGATAGCTATACCAAAAGATATTTTTTAACAAACCTCAATACTTTCTGGTAACATCCTTTTTTCAGATATCCTAAGCTTTATAAAAACCATCAAGACTTTAAAAACAAACATTTTTTAGTATAAAGGGCAATAATCCACGCGGTCAAGTCTCACTCTGTCCCAAAAATGAAAAGAATAAGCCAACAAATTGTACCAAGCAATTGTATTCTGTTTGAAGCCTTTTGTTTTACATTAAGTAGCGTAATCATAAAACGCGAAAAAAATGTGAGGCAAAAATATTTCAATGAATTCTTTTTCACAGTGTAAAATTTCATTAAAAGGAGATAGATGAAAAAGAATTTCTCCCTTTCCTTCTTTTATAGTTTTCTCAAATAAAGTTGTTTTCTCGCTTCAACAGATCAATCAAACAGAGAGGATATTCCCGCCCCAAACAGGCATACAAAAGCTAAAAAAACGAAAACACTGAAGCATCTTAATATTTATTTCAAACATGTTGCTGCATGAGATTTGAATATTAATTTACAATTGACAGCAACTATACAAGCTTTATGAAGAAAACAATATCATAAAATGAAAAATATACTGGCTACCGATTAGAGAATACTCACCTGTTTTTTATAAAATACTTTGCGAGACAACACTCATAATACAACACTCTTTGCATTGATTTACAGAAACTCATACACCCCCCTCTCCCTGAAAAACCCTTCGCAAATCTCTTAGATTATATTCGTGAAAATCAAATTATAGAAGAGTTTTATAGGTCTTTACTCTCAGCAATACGAAAGATTATTGAACAAAGATTTTATCTTTCAAAAAATGATTTTATACTTTTTCTAATCGTAATCCTTTGAATGAGAATTACATGTCCATTGATATGAAATAAATCAAAATTAAAGCATATCTCCATGAATTTTGCTTTAATTTTTGCGATTAGCTAACCAAAACCACAAGCACTCCTCATAAAGGTCAAAAATCATTTTAGAGCACAGACTAAAAGACAAAGGTAAGTGCACTTATTATCGTACAAATTATTGAGAATTGCACCGTATTGTTATCATAACACACAATTTAAAAGGACATATATCCCAATAAAGAGGTATGATAGGAATAAGCAAAACAACACAAAATTCAAAAATCTCTTAATTTACATCCTCTCTTTAGGAAGACTATGACGCCCAAAGTCAGGGACATCAATTTCCTGTCCGGCATCAATAATATTGCGACGTACAGCACGCGTACGCGTAAAAAAATTAAACAGTGTTTCA
>NZ_JBHIQG010000478.1:0-1477 GCF_042196425.1 Bartonella sp. AD328YNZD
GGAAATATCCGCTCTAACCTATCTGTCACGAGCTCAGGAGGTCACTGGGGGGTAAGCGCTGGAATAAACTTAACGCTGAATTAACAATAAAAAATGCATTCGCCCTTGTTTAATGAAACAAGGGCGAAATTTTTATATTATAGAGCATTAATATTTTATACAGAAAATCACAAGGTAGTATACTTATAAAGTCTTATAGCAATGTATTCTATAGTCATCATTTTAGTGAAACTAATTTTAGTTAAAGTGAAGTGTCTTAACTAAAGATTTACAAATGCAGAGTGATATCTCTATGTAAATTAATAGAGTACGTAATCGTACAATAGTCTGAAAGCATACATTTTATAGTTTTATTAATAGAAATATCCATTTGAGGGATGCTTAAAGAAATAAAAAATCCCATTTCTTACTATTTCAATTTTCTCTGTATGCAGCAATAGCAATGATTAAGTAAGATTCACTTTGATCATAACATCTAAAGTACAATAACACATCAATGCTCCTATAAAGGACTAAAGAGCAAGGAACAATGCTATAAATTTTAGAATTTTTAATAAATCAGAAAGAATTATTAAATTAAATTCATTTTTTTCTTGCTATTTTTCTTAATAGCCTATAGAGAGTGCTTGAGCAAAGATAATCCGTAAAAAACCGAGCAAAAAATTACGCAAAAGGAAATGCGTTTAGTTATGAAAAAAAAACATAACCATTATTACTTTACCATAAAAAGACTTAAGAGATACACCTTTAAGGTTCAAAGTTATCTCACCTATTTTTATGACAAAAGTATAATAACTCTACAAAAAATACCTTAGCTCATTCAGCAAACAACTTAATCCCACTTTCGCAATAACATCTTTATTGCTTCTTAAGCACACAAAAAACTCATAAGAGCATACAAACATGTCCTCTCTACACGTATTTTATTTACTCCCACCCCCAAGGGTTTTACAGCAAAAGATACAACCTCCCTAAAAGCGTAAAAACCACGCCCTTATTAACTATACTATCGACCAACACCAATGATAGTCTCATGGTGTTTTAGATAGTTCTTTTTCCCATTATGACAACCCTAATCTTTTTACAAAACAAGAAAAAATATCTTCTGAAGTTTCCCTAACACAAGAATATGTCTTTTTAATGTTTTTCTTATTTGGAGAATTTATTATGAAAAAAATATATAACATACCTAAAATGCTAGAAGAGAGTGATATTAAAGATTTTTGCTCATCTTATCGATTACCTTTTATTAAAACGCTTTCATTGGTTTCAGTAGCTGTCTTTTTATCCAATGCTTCTCCTGTTTCTGCTTGTGATGCGTGGGGTAATGTATCGCAGTATTTTGGTGCTGGTACAAATATACTTAAAGATATTGCACCAACTTATATAATTAACGGTAGAGTGTACAGAGATGTTGGCTCTGCATTATATGGTTTGGAACGTGAAGTTGCGGGCAATAATCTTGTTAAGCAAGATA
>NZ_JBHIQG010000479.1:0-1476 GCF_042196425.1 Bartonella sp. AD328YNZD
GCATTCTGCTTTGCGCGGTAATGCTGCTTGAACTTCGTTACACGGCTTTGCGTTTTTGCGCATTTGCCATGAATTTATTACCATAAGATGAAAAGGTTTATCAATGTCTAAAGATCAATACGAAATAGGCAAGATAAATTGCATAGAGTTGCATCATAGAACAGCCGTTTGGATGGCTTGGTTCTGGCGATTAGGGGGTAATCATATTGTTTTTATAGGGGGTGGTTATGGTTGCTGCTTGTAATTTATGGACCCCAGAAGCCAGAAGCGATATCGTTAATCCTTATTCAGAAGTTGAACGTTTGGAAGCTATGCTTGCCTGTTCTTTTAAGGCGGTGAGTAGTGGATTTAAACATTTGCCAATCCGGTATATTATTGACCCTCCGCACTGCTTATTTGATGCGGCGTTAGCACGACAGATTGTTATTCATATTTTGCATTATCAGTTTGAGGTGCCGCGGCGGCGTCTTGTTGCCATGCAAGAGCGTGAACGCACTGCTGTTGCTCGTTCTTTGCGTACCATTAACCGGCGTTTGGAAGAACCCGTTTTTGCGAAAGCTTATCGAAGATGGGCGGGGCGTGCGATGGATTTATTCTTTAAAGAGATCAGAAAGGCGGGGGCGTGATGGCACAGTTTCAAAAGCTTGCTCTTGATGTGATTGTGGTGCCGGAGCGTATACGCCCTGTGGATGATGAGCATGCCAAGGCACTTGCACAATCAATGGCGCGGGAGGGATTGATGAATCCGATTACGGTGCGCCATACCCCCAATGCTAAAGAGGGCAATTATACGCTTATTGCTGGTGCGCATCGGCTTCGTGCTGCTGAGCTTTTGGGCTATAGTGACATTGATGCCGTTGTGGTGCAGGCTGATAAAGAGAATGCTGCGCTTTTAGAAGTGGCTGAAAACCTCTTTCGCAATGAATTGTCTGTTATTGATCGTGCCTTGTTTGTGCAGACGTACCGCGAATTGTGGGAAAAGAAGTATGGGGAGATTAAGCGTGGTGGGGACGGTAGTAATCAACATAAAGTCAAAAAAGAGCAATTGGGACAAGTTGTCCCAATTGCTCAAAGGGACAGCAATGCAACTTCAGATCACAATAAAATCGGGAGTGAAGGGGACAAAGTGGCAAAGGGACAAGTTGACCCTTTGCCAAATGATGGTGACTTAAATGGCAAAGTGCAAAGTTTGCACTTTGCCAAACATGTGGCGGACCGCATTGGTTTGTCTCCAAAATCAGTAAGACGTCTTAACAGCATTTCTCGACATTTACAGCCAGAATTACGCTCTGTTTTGCGGGGGACAGCCTTGGCAGATAATCAAGCGCAGTTGTTGAAGTTGGCGAAGATGGAGCCGGTTGCGCAACGGCGTGTGGCAATTGCTTTGCAACAGGTTGAGGGGGATTTACGGCGGGCTGTTGATTTGGTCAATGGGGTTAATACGCCGCCGCAAATTAATGAACAGGAACGGATTTT
>NZ_JBHIQG010000480.1:0-1470 GCF_042196425.1 Bartonella sp. AD328YNZD
ATGCTAAAAGCTTCTAAATCTTGTTCACCAATCCCTGCTTGGCTAGCACTGGTCATCAATTCTAAGACTTCACGAGCAGCCAAAGGGATTTTTGTAGAGGTTTCAAGCGCAAAACGGCGCAATTCCTTTAAGCGATTAAGGGGGGCATCCAGAACCTTTTCCAAGCCCTTCATCGATTGATCAAATTGCATGGCTTTATAAAGGGGGGCAATTAAGGTTTTGGTTTGCGCAATCGCCCCCACCATACGCCCCCGCGCTTGGATAAAAGCATTTTCTGCATTCTTTGTCGCATCCTCAAGATGCTCCGAGTCAAACCTCCCTTTAAAATGCTTTCGTGTCTGGCTTTGGAAATGCGCAACATCGGCACTTAAGGCTTTTAAGTCTCGCTTAGCAGAAGCTATCCCCTCTTGCAGATGATTGACAAAACGCACAACAAGGGAAACATCCATGATCGTCTCTTATCCTAACTGATGGCTTTCATATTCTTGAGCTTTCAGGCGTGCTAATTCGCTGCGATAGGCAATCACATCCAGCCAATCCATCTGATTAATTTCTGAAGGCGCCCAGTGATAATAAAGGGCTAGTTCTGCCCCAAATTGTCTGGCAGAGAGGATTGGCGTTGCGTAAAAAAAGCAAAAAAAGCCTTCAATATTGCGACAATATCTATCACATCAACTCGATCAATCAATTCAATAGATTCATGTGACATATCAGCCAAAAGTGCTGTGATGCCTTCTGTTGCCTCACTTGTGAACAAAACTTGAGAAAGCTTCGTGATAAGCACATCATTGCTCAAAGTTGTTTTTTGCTCTCCAAACTCAGGAAGCAGCAGCTCTGTCAATTGTGGTCCAATGAGCACCGCTAATTGCTTGGCATGCTTAAAAGTGGGGCGATAAAAGGTCAGTTTCTTGCAGAGAGATTCTTTGCCTCCTTTATCCTGATAAGGAAGCGGAACCTGCAACTCTACATCAATGCTGGTTTGTAAACTTGTCATGATCAATTCCTATAAATGAGAACCCTATCAATAATGAGAGCTTATAAGTTGAGAATAGAGCGGCGGCGAGAACCGATCTCTTGCCCGTTGCGCACAAGCCAGCCACCCCGTTTAAAGGAAAAGCGATGCAAAACAGAACCATCCCAAAATTCCGTATAATCCCAAATATTTTTGATCTCGCAATCATAGCCTGTCGCTTTTCCAGCCGTTAAGCCTTCGCTATCGACTTTGACCAACCGCCCTGTCACATCAATGGAATGTTCATGCTCACGCCCATCTTCTTCAGAGATCACATGTTTTTTGCCAGTGAATTTATGACGAAGACCAGGAGGACCACCAAAGATGCCGATGACCTCAGGGGTATGGCTGCGGATTTTCATTTGCATGCTCAAAGCTTTGACACCAAGACCGCTCACATCAATCTGCATATCAGAGCCCCCTGGTTGATAGGTTTCTGTGATTTCTTCCAACGTAGG
>NZ_JBHIQG010000481.1:0-1454 GCF_042196425.1 Bartonella sp. AD328YNZD
ATTATTAACCTGTTCAGTCAATTTATTCTGAACATTCGTGATAGAACTTCCAACTCCTGCAAGTGCATCCGCTACATCAGGATATTCTTTGTTTTCTGTTTCGCCATCATCCTTAACGGACTTAACAGTAAATTTAGGAGCAGTCCAAGCGCCATTTTCATATTTAGCGCCACCACCGAAATATTTGGCTATATTCTCAGATACTGTTTTGAGATCACTTGTTACAGTTGTAACATTTTGATTTGTAGTAAACAACTGAGAACCAGTGACTGCTTCATCTGAATTTGCACTGAGATCGCCACCTAATAGACCGGAAATTTTCCTTGCCCCATTATCTTTATTCAGAATGCTGATTTCAGTGCCACCAGTTCCTTTCCCAATGGTGATAACACCTGATCCCTCAGCACGGAGACTGCGACTTAACGCCATCCCTTCTTCTTGCTTAACAAGAATACTGTCTCTTACATCAGCAATTTCATTATTTGTTGCCAAAAGTTGTGAACCATTTACCGCTTCTGTCGATCCTACTGAGAGCGCCCCATCTTTAACGCCTTTTAGCTCTTTATTGCCAGCATCAATACCACTAGTTGTTATTTTCGGACCACCTGTAATCATTAAGCCTGTTTCGTCTAAAGTATTTGCACCTGCCTTTACGCTCTCCAGTGTGATGTCCTTTGCTAAATCAAATTTTACCTTATTGTCCTCTTTGCCTTTTGTAATATTTAGGTTGCTACTTCCAGCTGCCAAATCCATTGGACTAGTTGAATTAACACTCGTCGTATCTGCACCCTCAACAGAGAGATCCCAACTTGAAGTTATAGAGTTTTTTAGAGCTTTTAGCTGCGCAACATTCACGGCATCAGTGTCGTTCGTGCCAGATGCAACACCAGAAAGAATTCTGGTTTTATTATCTTTATTGGCAATTGTGATTTTATCGCCATCTGTATCCTTACCAATGGTTATGAACTTCGTCTGTGCATCTTGTTTTACGAAACTACTAGTTGCTACCTGTTCTTTTATTTCCTTCAGCTGTCCAAAATTCACCGCATCGGTGCTTTCAGTACCCGTTGCCACTCCTGTTATCTTTTTACTGCCAACATCTATACCACCGGTGGTTATTTTCGGACCATTGGCAATCACTAAACCTGTTGCGTCTAGGGTACTGCTTCCTGCAGTTACTTTATTGACTGCAATTTCCTTAGATAGATCAAATTTTACATTATTATCTTTATCACCTTTTGTAATCGTAAGATTTGTACTTCCAGTGGAAAAATCTACCGTACTGTCCATAATAACGGTTTTACCATTCTTACCCCCAACAGAGAGTTTCCAACCGTCATTTCTTACGACACTTTCTAAATCTTTTAACTGTATAACATTTACTGCATCAGTAGGTTCACTACCAGCTGCTACACCTATAATCTGCCGCGTTATGCCCTTACTAGGATTACCAA
>NZ_JBHIQG010000482.1:0-1450 GCF_042196425.1 Bartonella sp. AD328YNZD
CGTGAAGCCGTTGATAAATTGGCAATAGAAATGCGTGCAAAGCGCTTCGGTTTAACGCTACAGGAGGCAAAAAATCCGCTCTCTGGGTCTTATATAGGGCGACTTTGTTTGCAAAGCGTGCTTACTCAAGAGCAATATGACGCCGCGCAACAGTACCTACAGATAAGAAATAATTACCTTTGTGCAAAAGGCTTGCCTAATGCAATTTATGACGAAATGCCGTCATCATCTGATGATAAGGCAAGAGATAAATGGGTAGCATTTGCAACAGAGCAGTTTATCAACACGCAAGAGGCACTAAAAGAAGCACAATGCCTTTATAGACAGTATAATCTTCATGCTGCGCTACAGTATCTCGTTATAGAAGATCAAATGCTACCACACCTTGTGAATTCATTACGTGTTGCTCTTAATGCGCTTCAGAAACATTTTGATCGTTAAATGACAATCTCTATTACGGTTTCATTATATTGTATATCGTTCGTAAGTTTCTGCAATATTCAATGGGTTCCTTTAACCTTTTATGATCATTTTCTTTCATGTCAGATACTATGTTATTTACTTGTTCTTTTCTGAAATCGTAACGCTTAATAAGTTTTTTTGCATAATAAATCATTGGATCTTTGTCATCATTGACCACGTCGTATGCCCACATAAAATCGCTTTCACTCCAATTATATTCATCGCGTAAACGCTTTATTACATTGGGTAGATCCATTTGCGACATCTCCTTATTATAATCACCCCGCAATAAACTCATAAAGGATGCACAACCAACAACTGATATGTGACGATACAATATATCTTCCTGTTTAAAAAATGAATATTTTGTGCCCATGCTGAGTGAAAGTTCTTCTGCTTTGCGTATCTTTTCAGAATGCATAGAGCCAATATATGATTCACTTACGTATTTGTTGTAAAGTTGATTATACTTCTCTTTAGTATCTACACTTGTAAACATACGCGTCAATTTGTCTATAAATCCAAATGACGCTGATGCAGGTAGCGCTGATATAGAAAAGAAAGCTATAAATGTTATGATGCGTGTTATGGATAATGATTTCATCATTTTGAACCCTTAATTATTCATAAGTGCTGTATTATTCATAAGTGTTGTTTAACTGATTCCCTTTGAATATATCAATATGTGTTATTTTTATGTTGACAAAGTGTAGCAAATCGTATTTAATGACATTACTGTATTTAGGCGTATTGTGTCTGGAGAGGGAAATGTACAGTTCAAAATCCCCGCAAATGCGGGGTTTTTTATTATCTGGAGGGCGTATTTTATGACATCACAAAATACAGAACAGATTTCTCAAACAAAGAAAAAATATAAACCTCCTAAGGCAGGAATGGGGCGTGTCAAAGGTGTTCCAAATAAAGTGACGCGCATTTTAAAAGAAGCAGTGGTTAAGGCTGCTGAGAATGCTGGGAATAAAATTGGCAA
>NZ_JBHIQG010000483.1:0-1449 GCF_042196425.1 Bartonella sp. AD328YNZD
ATTCGTGAAGGTGGTCGTACTGTTGGTGCCGGTATCGTCTCTAAGATCATTGAATAAATAATGCTTGTTGAGTGCTTGTTAAAGGTATTTTAGTTTTAAGAATTAGGGGTATAGCTCAGTTGGTAGAGCGGCGGTCTCCAAAACCGCAGGTCGCGGGTTCAAGTCCTGCTGCCCCTGCCAAAGGGGAATAGGATTCAGATATGAGTTAGTAGATTTTTCTGCTTTTTTTGCTTTTTTTTATATGGGGCTTGTTTTTTTGTGTATGAAACTGTATTGAATAGAAAGTAAGAAAATTGCGTAAGTCTGGAAGTTGGCTTTTGCATTTTTTTCTATTTATTTTGTTGTATAAAACACAATAGGGCGAGAGAGAGTAGTGTGACGATGGCATCTAGAACCAATCCGATTACCTTTATGAAGCAGGTTTATGCAGAAACAGTTAAAGTGAAATGGCCTACACGTCGTGAGACGGTTATTTCTACTATTATGGTTTTGTTGGTAACTGCATTGGCTTCAGCTTTCTTTTTTATTGTGGATCAGGTTATGCATTTTGGTGTTTGGCGGGTTATTGATCTTCTGAAATATCTTTTTAGTTGAGAATGTAAGGAAGTGTGACTGTGGCAGCTCGTTGGTATATTGTTCAGGCATATTCAAATTTTGAAAAGAAAGTAGCGGAAGCTATTGATAAGGAAGCAAAGCAGAAAGGACTTGATCATCTATTTGAAAAAATTTTTGTTCCAACAGAGCGTGTTGTAGAAGTCCGTCGTGGACGCAAAGTTGATACTGAGCGAAAATTTTTTCCTGGTTATGTTCTTGTTTGTGCTGAATTAACAGATGAAGTTTATCATCTTATTAAGAATACTCCTAAAGTGACAGGTTTTTTAGGGTCGGATGCGCGTCCTGTTCCTATTTCTGATCGAGAGGTTGAAAAGATTCTCAAACAAGTTCAGGAGGGTGTTGATTCTCCAAAGTCCTCTGTGTTGTTTGAGGTTGGTGAACAAGTTCGCGTTGCTGATGGTCCTTTTGTTTCATTTAATGGAATTGTTCAAGAGGTTGAAGAAGAGCGCTCTCGTCTTAAGGTTGAAGTTCTTATTTTTGGGCGTCCTACGCCTGTTGATTTAGAATTTGGTCAGGTTGAAAAACTCTGATTAAACTTAGAGTAATTTTAATTACTTTAAGTAAGGAGTGGGAGGTGATTTATAGCTTTTGTCGGCTTAATGATCCGAACCACGTAACTGCAGCGGGTAGCAGGCAAAATAAATTGTCCGTATACCAGTGAAATTGAAGGCAGATTGTTATGGCAAAAAAAAGTATAGGTCAGCTCAAGTTGCAGGTCCCTGCAGGAGCTGCTACTCCATCTCCACCGATTGGTCCTGCTCTTGGGCAGCGTGGTATTAATATCATGGAATTTTGTAAGGCGTTTAATGCAGCGACACAAGAAATGGAAAAGGG
>NZ_JBHIQG010000484.1:0-1447 GCF_042196425.1 Bartonella sp. AD328YNZD
GCAGAGAAAGCAAAAGTAATTTGGCAACAAAGCCAACCAATCAAAAATACTTTAGCAGAAACCTATTTACGCATGCGGAGGATCACATGTGATTTGCCTGCTGATTTACGCTTTCATAGCAAATGTCCACACCCCTCTGGGGGTACATTGCCCGCGTTGATTGCTCTTGTTAAGGGGGCTGGCTCTTTTGCCATTCATAGAACCTTTTTAAAAGACAATGGCTGCAAAACAGATCAAAAACCAGCAAAAGCCATGTTGGGATCTGTCACTGGTAGTGCTGTGCATTTAAGTCAAGCCAATCCAAAACATCTGGTCATTTGTGAGGGCATTGAAACCGGTCTGGCTCTACTGTCTGGGTTGTTATCAGAGCCCGTGAATTTATGGGCGTCCCTTTCAACCCATGGCATGATGCATGTGAATTTACCTCCTACAAAAGCCCGTCTCACCATTGCAATGGATGGAGATGATGCGGAGCGTAAAGCAGGTTTTAACCTCGCTGCGCGTGCCTATAGACAAGGCTTTGAGGTCTTTATGATGCAAGCCCCCTACGGTCTAGATTTCAATGATTTTTTGATACTGAAAGGTATAAATAAATGAGAGAGAATAAAAATAATATTGTAGAGAACAACAATCAAAATGTTTCATTTAATGATAACGATAATGTTTCTTTAAATGATAAGACTTGTTTAAAAGCTATTCCTAGTGAAATGAAGTTTTTTGAACCAACATCACTTTCTTCATCACACATATCAAAATATATTATATCAAAAACTTCCAAAATCAAAGAGCACCGTTACTCTTTAAGCCATATTGCGCCATTTTACCTTTTAAACAAGAAAAAGTACGCAAAACCCTCTTAACAAGACAGTGTATTTCATTTGGCATTTTCTAAGGTATGCAATTGTATAATATATCTTGTACATTGACCACGTTTCACTTAACGGTAAATCCATTGAGCACCCCCATCTTTACGCTTATGGAGTAACAAGCCGGCACCATCATTAATATTTGCCAGCTCGTGGGTATTGCGACAGCCCTTGACACTAGAGAGGGTTCATAAGAGCCATTTTTATCCTTTCTTTTACAGTTTTTACCAACACGCCAGCCCCGCTTGTAATGTGCAAGCAAGTGATTTGATTGATTCAACATAAACAACTTTGAAATGAAAGAATTCTACGATATTCGAGACTCTCATTCAACATACAAAACAATGAATTATCATTATAAATCAATTCGTTGTATAAAGGTACCCCCTCTATCCACTATTTTTAAGAGAAAACACCAAATATTCATCATATCCAACAATGGTCTTACGACAATTAATCTTGAACAGACAAGACATCACCATTATCTAACTCGAAATACATGATAATTAGATATCACTTCTTTTTGCATCTGTTTTTTCATCTTCAAAATTATCGCTTTGTCGTTTTGATTGCCAACAACC
>NZ_JBHIQG010000485.1:0-1443 GCF_042196425.1 Bartonella sp. AD328YNZD
GGCTTTGGTTCGCGAAGGATTGGGTGTTTTTCGTCATTTGTGGATTGATCCTTCCTGTTGTTTCTATGGGAGCAGGGCGTGTGCGTGTGAAAGCGGTGGCGTTTTTAAAGAGAGTGGGGTTTGTGGGGTATTACAGATAACGTCGAGGGAATGATTGTTCAAAAGAACAGCGATAGCGGTAGGTTTGGGGATCAAACCAAAGCCCTATTTTGCCTTCAAAATCACCAGAACGTTGTTTGGCAATATTCATAATAACGCCGGGGCGTTTGGCTAAATCTGCTTTTTCTTGTGCGAGAGAGGCGGCAAAGATTTTGTCTTCTAACGGTCGATTGCGCCAAATGGTGATGATGTTAAAGGCATTGGCGCCAATCTCTGAGGCGCCTTTAATGTCTTCTGTGCTGGGGATATCTTTATCCAGACCGCTTTTGCGGGCATGGGCGACAAGGTGAATGTGCACACTGTTTAAAACAGCCCAATCAACCATTTTATAAACGGCTTGTTCTTGTCTTGCATAATCATCAGAGGCAATGCCAAGCCGCATCAAACTGTCGATGATAAATTGATCGCAGCCATAGCGCGCACGGCAATAGTCAAAGACATCAAGCAAGGTGTCAACGCTTGATTTGCCAACATGCTCATAAAGAATAAGCCCTTCATCTAAAAAATGAAGAATCCGTTCAATTGTCTCTTTTGTAGGCTGTTCTAAGCCGCCCGTTTGTTTGGTTAAACGGCGGAGCGATTGTTCTCCTTTCATCTCCAGAGACGCTAAGCAAAGCCGACTGTTTTGCGCAATCCAATGGGGAATACAGTCTGATAACAATTGGCTTTTACCTGCTCCACTGGCACCGCTCCATAGCGTTAATTCTGCTGGGCGGAAATGCACTTTATCCTTCAGTTTAGGATAGGGAACCGTATAACCAAGATGTTTTTCAGGCTCTGGCCAAAACAGTCCGATGACTTTGTCTTTATAGTCTGAGGCGCGCCGTAAACCTTCTGGTGCAAAGCTTTTTGCTGAGGAAAAGGCTGCTTTTATGGTGGCTCTATCAATCCCTGCGGTTAAACAGTCATTGGCATCTTTGAGGGGTAAACGGACACGGTAGCAACGGTGGCGTCCAAGCCTGCTGGCAATCTCACGGGCTGCTTCTTCACCAGGCTTATCCATATCAGTGGCTAAAAAAATTGTTTCAAAAGCTTCTAAATGATCAAATTCATTTTCAATCCAATTGTGCTTTCCTCCACTGCCTCCTCCAAAGGGGACAGAGACCGCCGGATATCCATAGGCGGCTAAGGAAAGTGCATCAATTTCTCCTTCAGTGATGACAATGGTACGGTTTGTTGAAGAAAAAATGGGAAACGGTGCGCGCTCCATTAAGGGGGCCTGCTGAGGCGCCTGCGTGGCGGCTGGGGTTGATGAGGGGGCGTGTTGAGGCGCCTGCGTGGCGG
>NZ_JBHIQG010000486.1:0-1435 GCF_042196425.1 Bartonella sp. AD328YNZD
GCCGAGGGCAAGACAAATAAGGAATAAATTGATGAGCCTTACCATTGCTATTGTTGGTCGTCCCAATGTTGGGAAATCAACACTTTTTAATCGTTTGGTTGGGCAAAGGTTGGCTTTGGTTGATGATAAGCCAGGTGTAACACGTGATCGGCGTATTCATGCGGCAAAACTTCAAGATCTACGTTTTGATGTGATTGATACGGCTGGGCTGGAAGAAGCAGGTGATCATACACTTGAGGGGCGTATGCGTTCTCATACAAAAGTTGCAATTGATGAAGCTGATCTTATTTTATTCGTATTTGATGCAAAGAGTGGAATAACACCAAGTGATTTAAACTTTGCTTCATTGGTTCGCAAATCAGGAAAACCAATAGTCCTTGTTGCTAATAAGTCTGAGTCAAGAGCGGCAACGGGAGGAGAGTATGAGGCGTGGTCATTAGGTTTGGGGGAGCCGTGCCCAATATCGGCTGAACATGGTTTGGGACTTAGTGATCTTCGTGATGCAATTATAGAGGCTGTTGGGGCAGAACGCGCTTTTGACAATAACAAAGAAGAAGATATTACGATACAGCCTGCATCTGTTGGTGATGATATAAACAATTTGGAAGAAGAGGGGCTTATGTACGATGAAAATAAGCCTATTCGGATTGCAATTGCGGGGCGCCCCAATACAGGAAAATCTACTCTTATCAATAGTATGCTGAAACAAGAGCGGTTGTTAACAGGACCAGAAGCAGGACTTACGCGTGATTCTATTTCTGTAGATTGGGAATGGCGTGGTCGTCATGTTAAACTGTTTGATACTGCAGGTTTGCGTCGAAAATCGAAAATTCAAGAAAAGTTAGAAAAATTATCCGTTGCTGACACTTTGCGTGCTATTTGTTTTGCAGAAGTGGTGATCATTGTTTTTGATGCAACGATGCCTTTTGAAAAGCAGGATTTACAAATTGCTGATCTTGTGATTCGTGAAGGGCGTGTTCCAGTTATTGCTTTTAATAAGTGGGACCTTATTGAAAATAGTCAGGCTACATTGATTGATTTGCATGAAAAATGTGCACGATTTCTTCCTCAAGTTCGTGGTTTGAGAGCTGTTCCTTTATCGGGACAATATGGTCAAGGAATTGATAAACTTATGGAAAATGTGATGATGATGCACCGTGTATGGAATCGTCGCATTTCAACAGCTAAATTGAACCAATGGCTTGAAACTGTTGTGGCACATCATCCACCTCCTGCGGTTTCTGGACGTCGACTTAAGGTTAAATACATCACACAGGTTAAGACACGTCCTCCTGGATTTATGATTTCTTGCTCGCGCCCCAAAAGTATGCCCCAGTCGTATTTGCGTTACCTTGTCAATGGGTTACGTGAAACATTTGATATGTTTGGTATACCAGTTCGCATATCATTACGAGCCTCTGATAATCCTTTTGCG
>NZ_JBHIQG010000487.1:0-1432 GCF_042196425.1 Bartonella sp. AD328YNZD
AGAACCATAGGGTGCTGTGACTACTCATGTTGTCATGCTATAGAAATATTTGGTTTTGTAGGGTAGCAGCAGCCCCCCTTTAATGCTTTTTAGGCATTAAAAATGGCATGAGAAAATGCTGGTAGTTGTGATATGTTTTTTCTAAAGTTTTTTAATTATGGCTGATCCATGAGCTCTAAGATATACATTGAGAGAGAATGGGCGGCATTAAAAGTTAAATGCGCATGGTGAGGTTTGAGATTGATTAGTTTAAAATCCTTTTCTGAGCGGCCGTGCGCTGCACTTTTCTTGTTTCTTAAACTCATAGTACCATCTACAATTTGATACAGACCGGATGCGATCATTTTTAAGTCATTTTCATCTAGATCTTGATTTTTTAAGTTTTCTTTCTTCATATCTTCGGGATGGATCTTAGCTTTCTTAACGACTTGTTTCCATAAAACGGGCAGCGTATTACGGGCGTTTTCTTCATATGAGATAGAATGGTGGTCGAGATAAGCTTTGCAAGAAGCTTCCAATAGATTTGCTGCAAATAGAACCGCCTCCTTTGGATCTTTTTCTATATTTTCTAATGCCCTTTTTATTTCGATTTCTACTGCTGAAAGTCCTTTCTCTGTAATACGTTTTTGTAGCTCTTCTGTAGAGAGGAGACCAGCTTTTTGCAATTCTTGTGTGGAGGTCAGCTCCTTCTTGATAATATATCCTCCACGCTGATATTCTAATCTATCTTTCTTTAACGTTTCTAAAACTTTACGTTGATCTTCTTTTAACTGTAGAGTTTTTTTGTATAACGATGAATTCAATCCGGTAGGGTCTGGATCATAATATTCTTTTTCCATAAAATCACTAAGCAGGTTACCAAGGACTTCAAGTGGTTCTTCGCATTGAGAATTGATTGCACGTAGCCACACTTTAACTTTTTGGATTTTTGTACCTTCTGGAATTTCAGAAGGAGCAAATGATGCAATAAACAATTCATCTAACTCGTTATGCGTATAATGGTACGCAAACATTGGAGGAAGTAGTCCAATGATTGCAGGAGGAATTTTGTTTTTTTGAGATATTTTTTGCGGGGATGATAATTGCATTTTATGGCTTTATAATATCAAAAAGTGGTGTGTGGAGTGGTTTTTAGAGTATGATTTTATTGGCTTGACCTTGCATAGAAAGTCGCGCAACAATTTTGTGGCTTATATAAGATTTTTGAAAGGGAAATGCCATATTGTGTTTTAATTTTTTTCTCCTTTCATTGTTATAGCAGTGAAGCAGTGAAGGGGGGGTGAATAATGTGTGATAATTCGAAAAATATAGAATGAGAACAGAAGTATAATTTTGTATTATCGTAACTGCAATAGCATTCTTTATTGGCAGATTGTTTATTGGAGAGAAGGAAGCAGGCAATGCGCATAATCCCTGAACGGAAGGTTTTGTG
>NZ_JBHIQG010000488.1:0-1428 GCF_042196425.1 Bartonella sp. AD328YNZD
ATGCGCGCGCATTGCGTCAAGCAGCACCACGGGAAAAAAATATCTCTGTTATGGGACCAGCAGAAGCGCCTTTGGCTTTGGTTCGGGGGCGTTATCGTTTTCGGCTTTTGCTGAAAGGACAGCGCTCTTTTGATATACAAGGGTTTATACGTGTAATGCTTAGTAGTATACCCAAAATGCCCAGTTCCGTTCGGGTTCAAATTGATATTGATCCGCAAAGCTTTTTCTAAAACCAGTATCGCATAAAGCGAAGGTCTTTTTGCTTAAGGTGCTTTACTTGAACTCTTCTTATTATTCAGAATAAGCATCCAAGCAGCAAAATATGATATATGTACATTGCATTAAGCAGCGCCACGGGAAAAAATATCTCTGTTATGGGACCAGCAGAAGCGCCTTTGGCTCTGGTTCGGGGGCGTTATCGTTTTCAGTTTTTGCTGCTTTTTTTATTTTAGGGGCAATATTCTTTGTATAAGGGGGCAATGCTTAGCGGTATACTCCAAAATGCTCAGTTCTATTCTGGTTCAAATTGATATCGATCCATAAAGCTTTTTCTAAAGTCTGCGCAATATTAAAATGAAGGGTGTGGATTTAAGAAGATCGTGTTTTTGATGTTGTTTGACAGTCAAATCTCATACAGCAGCATGTAACAGAAAATAAAATGTTTTTGTACTGTACGAGTCGTTTTGATGTTATACCCAATTAGAGTGAAAAATATTATATCTGCTTTATTTATCTTTGATGAGAACACAGATTCATTTTGGAGCGTAAAGGTAAAAATGAGCGTCTATCGTTACCATCTTTTTATTTGATTTTATCGTTTTTAAAAGCGTTCATAGCAATATTTTTTATCATGGAGCTGTTCCAGTTCTTCACGCTTTTATTACCCTCATTTTTTAATGGGGTTGCGTTTTTCATGCGAAGCAGAGAAACCAAAACAGAATATTATTGTATTGTTACATTTCTTGTTTAAGTAAATGTTTCTCAGTACGCTCGAATTCATTTTACGATGTTATCCGTGAATAATATAATGTAAGGGCTTTCATGAATGCAGAAGCTGTTAGGGAGTGCCACCTTTATTTTATAAAGTACTGGTTGGCACTATTATATTATTTTAGCTCTTAATCTTACGAAAGCTCTTGGTCCTTGAGAGCGTTTATAAGAGATGTTTTTTCTTTAATCATTTTATCCATCTTCCTTACTTGTAATGGAGCAAGAGAATGATTTTGATCAAAGGATTTGAAATGAGAGAATCTTACGATGTTGGGGAGTATTCAGTATGAAGAAAGAAGCATTATCATTATAAATCAATGCATTGTATATTTAAGTTGTATATTTAAAAAGTGTTTTTAAAAGGAAATAATTTGGTGAAATGTTTTCAGAAGCGTGGGTATTTGAAGAAAAAAGATCAAATTTTTCTTAATTTTAAGA
>NZ_JBHIQG010000489.1:0-1425 GCF_042196425.1 Bartonella sp. AD328YNZD
TTCATGGTGGTCGATTAGCCGCTATGCCTGGAAAACTTAAAAATGATGAAGGTGATCTTTTTGTATTACGTCCTCTTATCTATGCTGCTGAAGAAGATATGGAAAAATTTTCTCAAGCAATGCAATTTCCGATTATTCCTTGTAATCTTTGCGGTAGTCAAGATGGTTTACAACGTAATGCAATGAAAGAAATGCTGAAAAATATAGAAAGACAAATGCCAGGACGTAAAGATACGATGATTCGCGCTTTAACAAATGTACGTCCAAGTCATTTGCTTGATAAGAAATTCTTTAACTTTAAAGCGTGTTAATAAAAATTAGATGCTCTAAAAATAAGTTTAAAGATTTTGAAATAAAGCGCTTCCTTAAAGAGACATCTCTCAAAGAGCACCCAAGACCATTTCACGACGGCGTCCATGAAGGATATTATTGTAAAATCCATTAAGCACTCCCATCTTTACGTTTATGAAGGAGTAAGCTGGGCACCATCACTCATTTTACCAGCTCGTAGATGTTGCGACAGCCCTTAGCACTTAAGACGATTCATAAAAGCTCCTTTCTTTAACAATTTTTGTCCACACATTCATCCCGCTTGTAACGTGCAAACGAATGATTTTTATTGATTCAATATAAACAGGTCTAAAATGAAATAATCTTACGATATTCTGGACTATCATTCAACATACAAAACTGTGAATTATCATTATAAATCAATATATTGCTTTATAAATAATAATCGGAAATTGCACTGCTTGAGAAAATTTTTCCATATCTTCCTCAGCAGCATAGACAATACGATAATTTATTGTTTTGCAATTTAACTATAAGATTATTTTATTTCAAATTCTCTTATATTACATCCATAAACATTTCCTTGCATATCACAAGTGGTATTTTTGTGTGTATAAAACACAATTGAAAAAAAAACTTCTTTCATAAACCAATGACTGTTGAAATTTGAAAACGGGAAAATAGCATGATTATCAGTTTATTCTTTTATTAATTAAATATGGGGCAATCTTTAGGGATTTTATTTTATCCTGTTGTGCTATAAAACCCTATCATTTAGGGTGGAGCACTAAGAAAATATATAAATCTGATATTACTTTTTAGAATGTATAGCGAGTATTCAGGGCAGGGATTTCCTGTAATTTCTCATGAAGTGCATTACACACTTCGAACACGGCTCATTGTGAGAAGTCACTTTTTTATAAATCGACTTTGATAGGAATCTTCGTCATTTAGAGACTAGAAAGCGTTCAATTGTTAAACGGCTATGCCATAAAGGTCATAGGCATCCGATTGTTCGATTTTAACAGTGACAAATTCACCAACACGCAGTGGACGCCGTGATGATATATGGACAACACCATCTATTTCTGGAGCATCGTATTGACTACGTCCTTTGGCAACTTTTCCTTGACT
>NZ_JBHIQG010000490.1:0-1410 GCF_042196425.1 Bartonella sp. AD328YNZD
AGCAAAAAGAGCAAGAGTGCGCTGGACATAAAGATATTATTGCACAAGGGGAACAAAGACTTTTTGCAAAAACTCAAAAAATATCGCAGGAATGGTTGAAACAATGGGATGAGGGAGTAAGGTTATGGGAAAGAGACGCACTGGGGATAAAAAATCCTAGGGAAGATATGAAATTCAGTGGAGATCGGCTTCCATTGGTAAAGGATATTTGTGTTCGAGGGGATCACAAAGTGCGTTTCTTGTACAAGCAAGCACTTGGAAAAAAACTTACTGATGAACATTACAAAAAAATATGTAGTCTCTTGGATACCTCGTATTTTAGGAAATTTTTTTAAAAGCAGTGCGATTAATGAGCAAGAACGGAATAACTCTGCAAAAGTTTGTAGATCCTCTTACGAACAAAAAACGGAGTCAACCTACGATGTTATTACTTCATTGGTGGTTATATGTTCTTGATGATATGATTATAGCTGAATGCAAACAGCACCAAAAGAAAAACTTTACAGGGGAGGATGAAAAGAAAAAATTTACAGATACTTTGTGGGACAACATATCTATGAGTACAGAACACAAAGAGATAGAGAAAATGCTAAACCTTTCGGAATCTTGGTCTGGTGAGTGTACTTTATTATTATATTGTAAAAAGAATGTGTTGTCGTTGTTGTGTGATATTTCCAGTGATTATAAGGCGGCAAGAGAAACTTTCATTTACTATAAGAAGCTTATTAAAACAGTGAAAAAGGGCTATGTTGCTTTTGATAATGGTTGCCATTCTGTCACAGTTAGAGATGTAATCAATACTTGTAAAGAGAATGACACAAATAGAGCAAAAAATCTTTCCATTTTTGAAGGGAATCCAACATTTGAAGAAGTTTACAAATTAGGCGTTAAAGAGTGGATGAAATCATCAAATGAGACATGCGATAACCGGTTGATCTTTTGGGAGAAGCTTTTTGAGGAAAAAAAGTTAAAAGAAAAATTAAAAATTATCTTTGGAGATGAGAAGGTAAAGGCGCTGAAAGAGGCTGTTGAAAAAGATAAAGAGCAGCTTGCAAGTGAAATGCAGAAAGCAATTTTGGAAAACAAAGATTCTCATTATTATAAATGTCGTCAGCAGTTGATAAACTATTTGCAAAACGGTTGAATAAGGGGGGATAAATCAGTGGTTTTTCTGAAATCTCTGCTATTATGCAGTGGTGGAAAAGAGTGAAAACTCTTAAGCATATGCGGCAGCTTTTATGAGAGAGGAAAGATTTTTAGATCAATGGATGGCGCACTGTAAAGAGCATATATTGAGGAGGAAATGGACTGTGTTTTTTCCTCAGGTGCGATAATTGCTTTTGTGGGGGCTTATAGCAAGTACATTTTTTGTTCGTGGTGATGTTTTTTGTCACTATCTCATTCGCGAGT
>NZ_JBHIQG010000491.1:0-1408 GCF_042196425.1 Bartonella sp. AD328YNZD
ATGGACATGATGTTGGATCACATTATCAAGCACAGGGTTTAAAGTTGTCTAAGCATTTTAAATGAGTTGGAAACCACGAATTTTGATAACATGTACGCAGGAAATATATTGTGAATAAAAGAAAATTTTTTGTTCTTTAAAAAACCGTCGCCATGCATTCTATTTTCAGTTTCCAACATTAGGGCTTTGTATTTGAGAGGATATGATAGGCATTTTTATTTCTTTTTTCAGGCGTGTTTATCCATAAAAATTCTCGTTTATGATGCGGAAAAGAATAGTTTTGCTTATTTTATTATGAAAAAATCTAAAATGAAATAATTTGGCTATAATCAATTTTTATTCAATATGTCATGCATATGTATTGTGATAATAAATCAATAATTTACTTATTCGATATAACAGCAGATTGTTTTCTTTTCAAAGAAAATATGCAAGATTGGATGTTGCACTTTGCTTCATTTTTTTAGATCTTAAGTGCCAGTACATTTTATTTTGTATAAAAATTATCATTAAGAGAAGATAAATAAGTTTTTCACGATAGTTCAGGAACAATTTTTTTAATGAATAGTGTTCTAATTTTAGGAAGACATTTATAGCCTCAAGATATAATATAGCTAGAAAATGTTTCAACTAAAGGTAAAGCACTTCATGAGTATGAACATTAAAAGTTTTTTACACTTTATGTAAATTAGGCACGGTATATTTTTATAAAATTTCATGACAAGTAACAGGTTTCAGTTTTGAATATTGATATGAGAAGATTTTTAGATGTACGCGACAACTTTATTTAAAGTATTAATTAAAGGTTTTTTTCATCTTTTGGGGGGGATGGTTTATCTTTAATGAGTATAGACTTTCTATTTTTATAAACGATAAGGACTCTTTGGAGGGAAAAACTACTTTAAATGACAACGCACTAAGTTGTAAAGCAATTGCTCACAAAGAGGTATTTGTTTAAAGAGAGTATAACATTTCAACTGTATATGAACAATGTATAAGTGGTACGGTATTAATGCTGCTCCTATACTATGAGATTTTAAATTGGGAAAAGAGAAATAAAGACGTTGTTTTTATCAATTAGTTTTTTTAGAAAAGTGCAATTCCTGTTACCTTTATCAATTCAATAGAGCGTTTTGGGAGAACATTGAAGAGGAAGGTACACGGTTTTTTTTATGCATTTTAGGGTATTTTCCCTTTTAATTCAGGAATAATGGGCCATCAATGATTATTTCTTCAACATTTGATTATCGTAAGGCAGCAAAGCGTCGTCTTCCCCCCTTTCTTTTTCACTATATTGATGGTGGGGCTTATGCTGAAGAAACGATGCGACGTAATTGTACAGATCTTCAAGCACTTGCACTGCGTCAAAGGATTCTATGCCACGTTGGTGAAGTTGATCTTTCAATCA
>NZ_JBHIQG010000492.1:0-1403 GCF_042196425.1 Bartonella sp. AD328YNZD
TGCCTGGTACAGTAACCCTTGAACCCGCAACAGACTTTTGGCATGAACAACGCACCGATTGGCTCTCAAGCGTGACCAATCAAATCATTATGGGAAAACATCGCGGCAGTACCATACGTAGAACAGAAGTAAGCGATAATTTCATCAACACACACCAAGAACAAATCGATTTTTTAAGACAAATTACCCTTCACTTTAAAATTGAAGGTTTTGGCAGTAGCGAAATCTTGGAAAGTCTTACCTTTGATGGTGTGGATATTTTGCCAGCGAGCCGCCTTGTTGCCGATAGACAAGGCGTCCTTGAGGGCACTTTCACGATTCCACAAAATATTACCGCTGGTACAAAAAATGTCGTGGCACAGGGGAAAGGGGGCACCATTGCAACGGGACTTTTTACCGGACAAGGTCTGATTGATGTGAAAGTGATGCGGCGCACCACAACAGTGAAGATATGGACGCAATTTGACCCACAAGCGCAAGTCTTTACCCCCGATGAAACACGGCAAATCACTGGAATTGACTTTCATCTTTGTAAAATCGGCAATCAGAACCATGATCTGGTGATTGATTTGGTGACAACCGAAAACGGCTATCCTACCGCCGATATTCAAGCACAAAGCTTTTATTCTATGAAGGGCGCAAAGCTAGGTTGGGCTGGGGCACGCTATGATGTCCCCTTGTTAGTCCCTAATGATCGTCTCACTGCTTTTATCATTAAAACCGATGATGCTGATCATGCCATCTCACTAGCAAAGCTTGGAGATTTTGATGCAGAACACCAAAGATTTGTCTCAAGTCACCCTTACGTGACCGGTCCACGCTTTTCTTCTGTTAACGCACAAAGTTGGAGCGCCCATCAAGATGAGGCTTTAGCCTTTCGAGTGCTCGCTGCACGCTACACACAAACAGAAAAGATTGTCGATTTAGGCACCTTTGACCTTGTAGACTGCTCTGATTTGCAAATACGCGCAGCCATTGAGTTGCCTTCAAGTGAGTGTTCTGTCATCTTTGAAATTGAACGAAACAATGGCACAATTTATCAACTTCTTCCCTTTCAATTGCTCAGTCTTACTGAATATATCAGTGAAAAGGTCAAGCTTCGCGCTATTCTTAAAGGCACCGAGAAACTCTCACCGGTGTTATTTGCCCCTATTCAGTTGATTGCGGGAAAAATCCATAAGGAAGCGACCTATGTCACGCGTGCTTTTGCCTTTGGCGAAAAGGCAAGGTTGACCAGCTATATCAAAACCTTTTTACCGGGTGGTGCAACCTTTTCACTGGAGATGCAACTAGATGATGGTGGCTTCACCCCTTTGAAACTTGACGAAACAGAACAACTCGCTGAACCACTTTGGACAGAACGAAAATTTACCAGCAGTGACAAAACAGCCAAACAAGCGCGC
>NZ_JBHIQG010000493.1:0-1391 GCF_042196425.1 Bartonella sp. AD328YNZD
AAAGCAGCAGATGCACCCAAAGTTGCAATAATGGCACCACCAATCGCAGGGCCAACACTCCGCATCAAATTAAAGCCAACACTATTCAAACTAACAGCAGTAGGAATATTTTCCCTGCTCACAATATCTCCTATCGTTGCTTGCCAAGAAGGATTATAAAAAGCCGTGCCACATCCAATCAAAAACGTAAAACATAATAAAAGCCAAGGTGTGAGAAATCCCAGATAGGCTAAAACAGCTAAACTCATGGATATGACCATCATCATAATTTGTGCGCACAACATAATTTGACGCCGATTAAAATTATCAGCTAAGGCCCCTGCCATCAAAGAAAACATAACAAGTGGTAACGTTGTCGCACTTTGAACAAGCCCAACCATGGAATGCGAAGAACTAATCAACGCCATTAACCACCCTGCTCCAACAGCCTGTATCAATCCCCCTAAATTAGAAATAAGAGTCGATAACCATAAATTTCGAAATACCGAATTACGGAAAAGCTTTAATGTTGAAATGCTCTGCATCTTTTTCCTCCAAATCGGTATTTATCATTTTTTTACCATACACACGCAATAATTTTTGTATCAAAAGGATGCATAATTCTTTAAAAATTCTCATAAAACCCTCTTTAAATCAATATTTCTAAATAAAAGCCCTTGATTTAGAGAAAGACTTCAAAATGCTGTTAAGGACTAGTATTTTAACCTTCTTTCCTATATAAGAACGAGAATAGGTAAGAGTCTTCGACTCTTTTTGTTTCTTAACAGACCCTTGCTGAACGACATCTCGGCTGTGGGTGACTTTATGTTTCTTCGTTTTTGGAAAGGATAATACGATGTCGATTACAGCTGAACGTAAACAAGCTCTTGTCGCAGAATACGCAAATAAAGTTGGTGATACAGGATCACCAGAAGTACAAATTGCTGTACTTTCTGAACGTATTTCTAATTTAACAAACCACTTTAAATCTCATAAAAAAGATAATCATTCTCGTCGTGGTCTTTTGAAGATGGTGTCTCAACGCCGGCGCCTTCTTGATTATCTTAAAGGAGTTGACCAAAATCGTTATCAAACACTTATTAAGAAATTAGGTTTGCGTCGCTAAAAGAAAAATGGGGGTGGTATTTAAAAAAACACCCATTTTTTTCAACGTGTTTCTTTCAGTTAAAATTTTTAAAAGCTGATAAGTTATTATGGGATAGGATTGCTTACCATTTCACATTTAATGCGGTTTTCTTCTTTTTTTACCAAAAGGATAGAAGTAACTTGTTGTCTACCCCAGAGCTTGAAAATATGCTACGCACAACCAGAATTTGAGCAATCAAAGATTTAAACACTGGTCATTAAGGATAAAAAATGTTTAAAACGCACAAGATAGAAATTGAATGGGC
>NZ_JBHIQG010000494.1:0-1386 GCF_042196425.1 Bartonella sp. AD328YNZD
GTGGGATTCTCTCATTTCAAATCTGTTTATCTTGAATCAATCAAAATCACTTGCTTGCACACTACAAGCGGGGTTGGTGTGTGGGTAAAAACTATAGAAGAAAGAACTAAAAATGGCTCTTATGAACCGTCTTAAGAGCCAAGGGCTGTCACAACATTGGGGGCTGGCAAATAGATAGTGCTGGCTTGTTACTTCATAAAGAGCAAGCCGGCATCATCATACACCTTAGCCCCCAATGTTGCGACAGCTTTTAGCTCGGTTCATTATAGGCATGGCATTTTATTGTACAGTTTTACGCCAATCATCCCGCTTGTGGAGGTGTAAGTCAGTATTCTTATGATATTTACGCGCATTGAGCGTTGTTACAGCTTTTGCATTTAGAGGTGGATTTGATGTAACGAATTATCTTTTGTGCTGTAATTGCAGGAGCAGGTTTAAGGGTGGGAGTGCATAAATGAAAGAGATATTATCATATCAAATTGTTTGATCACGCATAAAAATTGATACTTTATGAAGGGGCATTTATCGCCTTGTAACTGGCTTTATATTTTGCATGAAAGCCCAAAATTCAGTAGGATTCCTCTCACTTCAAAACTTCTTATCTTAAATCAATTCAAATCATTTTCTTGTGTATCACAAGGAGGGGTGTGGTTGTGAGGCACTTAAAAAGTGTGGTAAGTTGCAGTGTGAGGGGAGTATAATCTCTGTGTAGTGAAGGAGATTGCTCTTAGCGTTTTGAAAAATATGTTAAGTTGTGCAGAACAAGGCGGGGAATATATGGAAATTGATGAAAGTTTAGAATGGCTTTTACGTTCTCAAAAACTAACAATACTGCAGGCAGCGTTATTGATAGCGGGCTTGATCCACTTATATGTGAATTTACCAACGAACACAGACCTGAAGACAGTGGTATTTACGAAGGAGGGAATCAAGTACCGCTCGCTAAAATTGCTTTGTTCCGAGCTGTTTATAGTGAGATAGTAAGAGAAGCAAAAGAGGGAAAATTAAGGGTAGAAGGGTACTATCATCGTGATTTTTGGGGGGGGGCGTTGGGACGAGAATCCTATTTTTCAAGATTCTTCTGTTGTTTCCTTAGATAATTTAAAAGAATGGCTTTTATTGTGTGGTAAGAGACCTAAAGTTTTTTTTCCCTGAGGATGATTCTCGTGACGTTAAGGATCAAAAATATTATACGTTTCAAGATCCAACGCATCCACGCTATGCCCCAAAGCTTGCTGCTATTGTTGCGGCATGGGAAGCGGTGAGTGAGGCTGAGGGTGGTAAAACTGTTAAAGGAACGCTTGCAAAATGGCTGCAACAGAATGCTGATCAATATGATTTACGCAATAAGAAAAATGGTAAGTTAAAAGAGGATGTTATTGAGCA
>NZ_JBHIQG010000495.1:0-1377 GCF_042196425.1 Bartonella sp. AD328YNZD
AAAGAAGATGTTTTGGCGAAGCTAAAATGCTATGGATATGATATTTCTGTTGCGTGTACCCAAACAGGATACAAAGATTTGATCCGAGCATTTCAACTTCATTTTCGTCAAGAAAATTATGATGGGATTCTAGATGTTGAAACAGCAGCAATTCTTTATGCATTGGTTGATAAATATTTTCCATGAATTCAATGCGTTTTAATTGAAAATATGGCTTATGATTACGTGCAAGCCTTTTTATTATCAGGAAAGGCTGCTTTTTGCCAGTTGGCTTTATGTAAAAAGGACATTAATCGTGTAAAAATCCCCTGTACGGTATAAGGCGTTTTATGGAAACATAACTCTGAAAGCTCTATGATTTGCAGAGATTAAATTTTATTGTTTCTTTGTCTTATATTTCGCTTCCTTTAAAAACGCATAAAGCCAAGATGTTGCGTATATGATGACATGTGCCCTACGCAGGATAAAACGCTTCAAATAAAATGGACTTGTATTGTATATTTCCATGCTTGTTTTAAAGAAATGTTTTTTAGTGTGTATCACAACATATATTTTACAGCGACGTTCATAGAGAATATAATCTAAAATCCTCTATGAAGTGTATCCTCATTTTTATTCTTAATAAAAGTGCCTAGCATTATCGTACACTTCTTTGTCAGATCTCAATGTTACTACAGCCCTTGGAACTTAAAACGATACATAAAAGGGTTTTCTATACTCGTTTTTATTCACACGGCTCTCTCCGTTTATCGTGTACAAGTGAAAGGTTTTGGTTAATTGAA
This sequence comes from Bartonella sp. AD328YNZD, assembly GCF_042196425.1. NCBI lineage: Bacteria > Pseudomonadati > Pseudomonadota > Alphaproteobacteria > Hyphomicrobiales > Bartonellaceae > Bartonella > Bartonella sp. AD328YNZD. The sequence goes on from NZ_JBHIQG010000495.1 coordinate 783, forward strand.
ACATGCAAAATTATAAATTATAAATTATGATTATAAATCAATGTGATGCAGATTCATTAAAAATAAGGGCATTTACAAATTGCTACTGTTAGGGGGGCTATTCTTTAGAAGGGGAAGAGGTCAATTTATTTTTTGAAGATATATCTCTTTGCTCTTTTATTGCTTTAGGGGATGTTTGCATCGTTTTGACAGCATGTTTCTTGATGATTAAGTTTTTTAATGAAGCAGTGTTATAAAACGTTGTGTTTTAGAGTGTTGATAGAAGACATATTCAGGCATATCAAAAACACAATGATGTCTTGTTTTTTTCAATATTTTATTTGTTCAGTGTAGAATTTATTTGAGAAGATCATGACCTAAATTACAAAGGTTAGAAGTAAATTATCAAGAAAGACAAATTTGGTCATAAAGCAAAGGAGGTTATTCATGCTTTAAAGGGCAAGAAAGAGATTGTATTTGAAGTGAAGTGTAAACGTCCGTGTGGAGAGCTCTTATCAAGCATATCAGGTTAATCTTCTAAGAGTAGTTTTATGAAATTAAGTCGGTTTTTTCCGAGAGACAAGACAATAAGTATCAGGAAAAGATCATGATATTT
>NZ_JBHIQG010000496.1:0-1373 GCF_042196425.1 Bartonella sp. AD328YNZD
GATATAACCTATCTTGTTGTTGCTCGTGAACAGATGCGTCGTGCTGTTGGGCTTTTTGGTCATAAAGAACAAGATGCCCACCGCATGATTATTGCAGGGGGTGGTCACATTGGCCTTTATGTTGCACAGGCTATTGAAAAGCGTTTCCATAAATTAAAATTGAAGATTATAGAAGCGCATAGAGAAAGAGCCCTCACAATTGCTGATCAGCTTGAAAAAACAACAGTTTTATACGGTAATGTGTTAGATCCAGTGATTCTTCAAGATGCGGGAATTGATCAGTCCGATTTAATGATTACATTAACCAATCAAGATCAGGTTAATCTCTTAAGCGCTATTATTGCTAAAAGATTGGGCTGCAAAGCCAATATGGTATTGATTAATAATGTTGCCTATCAAGAATTTAGTCGTGCTGTTGGTGTGGATGCATATCTTAATCCCCATAGCGTTACAATATCGAGAATTTTGCAACAAATGCGCCGTGGGCGTATTCGTTCTGTTCATTCAGTTTTTAATGGCCGAGCAGAAATTATTGAAGCTGAAGTGATGCAAACATCTTCATTGGTTGGTAAGTCATTATCAGAGCTCAATTTATCAGATGGTTTGAGAATTGGTGCAATTTATCGCAATAAGACAATAATACAGCTTTCGGCAGATACGCGTATTTTATCTGGTGATAGAATAGTGATTTTTGCTCTTGCTGAGTTCGTTCGTGATGTTGAACAACTCTTTCGCGTAAGTTTAGAATATTTTTGATATATTATCTATGGATATTTGTACTTTTTGGTATAGTGGACAATTAAGATTGTTGGGTAGGCTTTGTTTGTCCTCAATGGTTAAAACTGGACAGCGCGTTAAGCTTTTTAGTTATGATAAAAAATAGATAATCTTCCTGCTGGTGTTGAGCTGCATGAAGCCGAATCAATTTTACCACGCTCAGCAATTTATCGCCTTGACCCCGATTTTTCTGATGATAAACTATGGTGTACAATTGTTCAGTTCTCGGATTTTTTTCATGTTATGCTGATGAAATATCAACAAGGTGTTTGGTTAGATACAGATGTTTACCTTGTTAAACAATTTCAGCCAGATACGGAGAAGGTTTGGTTGGCAAGAGAAAATAATATAAGAGTGGGCGTTTCTGCACTTTATTTTCCGCCCGATAACCCTATTATAAAAGTATTTGAAGATTATTGGGCAGGCGCAGAAATTATTCCTCATTGGCTTGGGTTTAAGCGTCGTGTTTGGAGACCGTTCTGGTTAAAGAGGAAAAAATGCCGATTTTACCGGGAAATTTTGGCGTTACGATATTTGGTAATGATGGTATTTCACGATTAGCAAAAAGATATGGTTTTTTTCATGAAGCAAAGGAA
>NZ_JBHIQG010000497.1:0-1370 GCF_042196425.1 Bartonella sp. AD328YNZD
ACGATGCCAATGCGTAAAAGGCTTCCCTCTTTAAGGGTATCGGAAAGGCTTATTTTTTCTAGCGTTTTTACAACCTGGTCAATTTGCTTTTTTGTATAATTGGTTTTTTTGAAAGCATCGGCTATCGTTTGTTTTTTACGAATAGGAATAATATCTTCAACATAGTTTTTCGTCAGATCGATACGGTGACTTTGAGGAGAAACGGTTACATTTTCTTGAACGATTCGAACTTCAGGGGATTCTGTACCTTGGGAAGGGGAGGATACATCTTCTAATTTTAAAGGATCAATCAATGTGAGAACTGAAAGAAGTTCGGAGCTCTTTTCTAAAGTAAATCCAGCTTTTTGCACTTCTTGTTGTGCCTCTTCATCTGTCAATGTGTCAGTGTCATCAAAATCGAATTGATTTACCTTAAAATCATAGCTGCGTAAGGTGAGTTTTGTTTCCACCTTTGCTCCATAAATCTGTCCAGAATCTTGTAGTTTAGCGTTTTGATTTGTCGAATCACTGGCAAGAATGCTTAAAGAATCAAATTTTGGATAGCTATATTTCTGGGGGCGCTTTTCGGCTAAAGCCATACGAATCCATTCAAAATGTTGTGTTTGAATGACTTTTTCATCGCCTTTTTTTTGTAGAATCGATAATTCAAATTGACGTTTTTTGTCAAAGCTTTGCCGTGCATGGGTGGGAGAAATGCGATCACCTTTATAGCCATTGGCTTCAAGATCTTGTGATTCTGATAGGTTTTCTTGCGTAAACCATTGTGGAGGGGTTACCAATCGCTGTTGTTCATCAAGAGCCGTAAAAAGTGCAATACCCATAAGAATGCAGGAAGTGATTCCTGTCAGAATGGTTCCTGTAAGCCAACGAGCAGAGACCTGTCGGCGTGCAGGCCGCAAGCGCTTGACGACAAGAGCAGGATCTTGTCCAGGATCGTTTTTTTGTTGTTCGTTATCCCACATAGATTTATAAGAGTACTTCTCAATATTAAATAAAGAAAGCTAGCTAGATAGCTTAGCATGCTTCTACAGGAATTTGATTCTTTTTACAAATTACAGATCATGCGAATTCTCTTTATACAGCAATGTCTTTATAAATCATACCTGTGTAGAGAAATCCTTTTGAATCAATATTAAAGTAAGGTAAAATAATCGCTCTTGAGATTAATTAATCCATGCATTTGATATTTTATGCCTTGCAATGGGATGCTATATTTTACTTTAAAGGCGCTATGCACTCTTTGAATTTCTTCTGTTTTCATGTTTTATTTTTATACGCTTCTTATTTTGCCTATAATGTCTTGAAATACAACCAGTTGTTTACAATATTTTATTTTAAAAAAAATAAAAAATGATATTGACTCTTTGGTT
>NZ_JBHIQG010000498.1:0-1357 GCF_042196425.1 Bartonella sp. AD328YNZD
TTGATCAATATCCGCAGTGTCAAAATTTATACCCTCAACAGCCATCACAACCATTAAACAGCGTGAATTTAAAGCAACGATATGTTGGTTGATGTAGCGTATATAGGGAATATATTCTTCAGGCAAAGTTTCCCGTTTCATGATTGACATCTGTTTCACCAGTTTCGTTCCTTCAGCTTAGTTCCTTATAAGTGCGGATAAGGCGTAAAGGGGAGGTTGAACCTCCTCCCCATCGGTTGAGGTTTTTTTGTTTTCCTCGGGTATTGAGCCATGCAAATAATACGCGAAATTGGTTGTGATCGTACTTTGTCACTTCTCGCAAAATAAAGTGCATCCCAATCCCAAGACCAAACATGGTAAAATCACTGGTCAAAATGAAAAGAATGGATGTCGCCATAACATTGAGCGCCATCGCTTCCATTGTAACACCAGCAAACATGGCCGGGCGCGTACAGGCAAGGAAAAGAGTATCTTCGTTCATTTATGTTGTGCCCGCTAATTTGCCGACGAGAGTGGGGGCACCAAAAACAATAGCAATCCCCAGAACACAGTAAGCTGCTTTGCGTAAATCAATAAAGCCGTACATCCAGCCAATCCCCACAGCAGCAACACATATAATAGCAATAAGCTTTGCCGTTGGACCCGTCATCATTGTGACAATGTTGCCTAAAACACCATCAAGCTTCCCGAAACCACCTCCACTAGCAGTAGAAGCAGCATAAGAAGGATCTGATACAAAAACTGCCGTAAAAAGCAGCATCGTCACGATAAAAATGATGTTTTGGAATCTATTATCTGTCATTTTACCTCTCTTTAACAAATAATATTTGTTCATATATCGACATTCCATCGCCTCTAACAAACTGGAGAGTGTTGTCATTTGATGACAGTTTAATTCTTCTCGTTTGTTTGTTTTAAAAGCCTTGATCGTGGATCTGTTCACTCTCAAGCTCTTCTTCGTAAAAGAGACAGAAGTCTTTTCAAATTGAGATTGTGTTATATGAAAATGGCAATTTTAAGTTGTGTATATTGGTAAAAATAACAATATTAAAATAATGAAAGAAAGAATATCATTCTTTACAAAATGTAGTTAATCTGCAACACTTATATTTGGATTTTTTCTTTAAAAAACAAGGGGATTTCTGATCAATAATCTGACATGATAGGAAAAAAACGAATTTTTTGAGCGAGCGTGTTAAGAGATGCTATTTAAATTGATTGTTATTATTTACATTATGGGGGCCACAGTGTGGGGATTAAGCCAATATAAAGATAAAATGGATTTCAGCATTCTTAAAACATTTGAGACGCAAGATATCCAAGATATTGTCGATCTCTATCGAGAAGAAAAAAAGTT
>NZ_JBHIQG010000499.1:0-1350 GCF_042196425.1 Bartonella sp. AD328YNZD
GGGTGCAAAATTTTGATAGGGGTTGATCTTTTCGCAAGCCGTTGTCAACTCTTGCGCAATGATCACTTCATTTGTCCAGTCAAGGGTGACAGGCGCTTTTAAAGGAGCAGTATAGAATGTTGGGTCAATGGCAAGCTGCAAAATGCCGTTGCCTACAGCTCCCGTTTGTTGAAAGCCTTCATCTCTGTAACTATCATCAAGAAAGGGATCAGCGAACATGCCTTTTTTGGCAACGGGCTCTTTAGAGTCTACATTGCTTTTAATGCGCTCTAACTGCATCAACCGGTCAAGGGAAAGCACCCGTTGAAAATAGCGCCACATCTCATCATAGGGGGCAACACGGGTGCCATCATTGACCACAAGGGGGGTACTAAGCCAATTGTTGGTAATGGTTGCGAGCGACAACACCTCATCAGGGACACTAGGTGCCATGGGTTGGTCTGAAGAAATCCCTTTGATATAGACGACATTTCCCCCTGTGTTGAGACCAATACGGTCAATGCGGGGGAGTTTGTAAGTGTAACTGACAATGATATCACCACCCTCCGCACCCCCTGATACTGTAATTTCCTGCGCTGTTACCTTATCAGCCGTGATTTTTGCACGATAGCGATAAGTCACCTTATAGCTGCTCCCTGCTAAAGGTTCGTCTCCCACCGGTGCCCAATCAATGGTGTCTCCGGTTTTTTTAAAATCCGTTCCTTCTTTAAATTCTTTAGTTCCTTGAACAATTTTGATAAACGCGGTGATGCTTTTATCCGGCACGCCATCACGCCCTGCGGCAACGGCACCGCGGGTGACGGTAACGGTTTTTTCTTTTGTCAACAAAAGAGACTGAATATCAGCAAGAGGAAAATAATAGGGTTTAAAGGTAAAGCTTGTTTTCCCTTTTGGGGGCGAAAAAATATGCGTTTCGCTAGGAACAACGCTTGTCGAAAAATCTTCCATCTCTTCATGGCGCAAAGCTGCTAAGCGTTTGCGTTTAAAACCATTGATATTGGCTTCTCCCTCTTGAATGCTAAACACTTGGCAACCGTTATTTGCTCCCAATGCACTTACACGGCATCCCCCCACGATATAATGCCCATGGGCGCGGTCGTACGTCGCAATGGCTTGCATGGCCGGTTCAAGGAGTGAGGGCGATTTTTGATCAATCAAAACGCCATCTTGTAAGATATAGACCGGAAAGAAAGCCCCTTGCTGCTCATCATCTTTGAGAGCCCAGACAAGTTTTGCGACTTCGCGTGCCGCTCCGGGCTCTCCTTCTGCCAAACTGCCGGCAACTTGCCCCAACAGCTCTGGATCATCCTCATATGTCACCCATTTCTTTTGTAGCTTTACACCAATTTC
>NZ_JBHIQG010000500.1:0-1348 GCF_042196425.1 Bartonella sp. AD328YNZD
TATAAATTTAATGAGTCTGCCGCTACACTTTATCGTTTCATTTGGAATACACTCTGTGATTGGTATTTGGAACTTCTTAAACCTATTTTCCAGGGGGAAAATGAAGATGCTAAAAATGAGGCTCATGCTTGTACTGCTTGGGTTTTAGATGAAGTTTATAAACTTCTTCATCCTTTTATGCCTTATATGACGGAAGAGTTATGGTCTCTTACAGAAACGCAAGCCATCAAGCGTGAGGATATGCTTGCATTGACAAAATGGCCAGAGGAAACATTTACAGATGAAGAGGCTGCAGCTGATATTAATTGGCTTATTGATGTTGTCACTGGGATTCGATCTGTACGTTTTGAAATGAATATTCCAGCGGCTATACAAGCACCTCTTGTTGTTGTCGAAGGAGGGGAAATAACGCGAGAGCGTGTGCAGCGTTATGATGCACTTCTTAAAAAGCTAGCGCGTATTGAAATCATTCATTTCTCTGATAAAGTTCCAGAAGTATCGGCACAAATAATTTTGGGAGAGGCCGTTTTTTGTTTGCCCTTAGGACAGTTGATTGATTTGGAAGCTGAACGTGTTCGTTTGAGGAAGGATGTGAGTAAAATTGAACAGGATATTGAAAAAATATCGCTTAAGTTAAATAATCCAAAATTTATAGCAAATGCCAAAGCAGAAATTGTTGAAAGTGAACGGAACAGGGTTGTAGAACTTCGCGCTGCAAAGAAAAAAATATCCGTTGCTTTAGAGCGGTTGAGTTGATTTCAACTTTTTGTTTTTTGGATGCATGATTTCATAGCATAAGGGATGGGAGAGATTTGCTTTAAAAAAAATTCTTTTGTTCGTCTTTATATGCGGGCTGCGGTGAATTATAGAAATCCTAAAGCTCAATATCATTTAGGAAAAATATTTTTAAAGGGAGAGGGAAGGGAGAAAAATCCTATACAAGCCACGATGGTTTCAACTCTCAGAGAAAAAAGGAAATCCTTCTGTTCAAACAATGCTTGGAAATATGTTGCTTCAAGAAGGAAAAATAATTCTCGGGATAGCAATGCTAACTGCAGCCTATGAAAAAACTAACGTAAAAAACAAAAACTGGACTCACCTTTTGCAAGAGCAGGCTTTTTCTCTTTGTAATAAATTTGAAAGATGTACAGCAATGCCACTTGTTTCTGATATTTTAAAAAATAACAGTTTTTTAATATCTGATTGTAATATTTTTTACATTCTCCCATCTGATATTAAACGCCATCTTTTTATGTCCAAGTTCATAGTAGAGATAGCTTTTTGTTATAATATAATGGTTAATGACTTAGGATCTTAGACAAAAATTCTTGCGTTCTCGGTTTTCTTG
>NZ_JBHIQG010000501.1:0-1346 GCF_042196425.1 Bartonella sp. AD328YNZD
AGTTTGAATGGACATGAAGGCGCATTACTTACAGAAAATGGTGGACGTATTGAAATTACGGATGTTACTCTAACAACCGATAACTTCGGAAACGGTGCAAATGCCCATGGCTTTGGAAGCATAATTGAATTAAAAGGCAAAACAAGCATTGAAAAAGTTAGAGACGGACTGAGAGCAGAAAAAGGTGGTAAAATCACCAGCGAAGATTTAACAATAACTGCTTATGAAAACCAAGAATACGGCACTTCTGGTATAATAGCCATTGATCCCAATAGTGAAATTCAATTAAAGGGGCATACAACCTTTGAAAAAGTTTCGTACGGTCTTGGAGCCTATAATGGTGGTAAAATTACCAGCGGAGATTTAACAATAGTCGGTGGTAAAGCAATTAATGACAACCCCAATGAAGCACGATCTGGTGTATGGACAGCGGGCTCTGGGAGTGAAATTCAGTTAACGGGCAAAACAACCATTCAAAATTTTGATGAAGGTCTTTATGCAGAGAATGGAAGTAAAATTATTAGCGGAGATTTAACAATAATCGGTGGTGAGTCCGAAGCAGCAACCGTTGGTGTAAACACTTGGGAGGCTGACAGTATAGTTGAATTAAATGGCAAAACAACCATTCAAAATGTTGATGTTGGTCTCGCTATTGGTAAAGATAGCACAATTAAGATGATTAATGGCGCTATTGATGCTAATTCTAAAGGTCTAGATACCCAATCCGACACCCTTCAGAATGGGAAGAAAAATAAAATAGAAGCAAAAAAAGTTGCAATGGTTGTAATAAATGGCGGCCATATTGATCTAACGGATGTTTCTGCAAAAGTAGGAATCAGTGGCTTACAGTTCTTAGCTGTCTCTGATATTGATAAAAATGAATCAGATGATCCACAAAAACACCAAAGTAGTGAGATCAATCTGACTAATGCAGAGCTTCATGCTGAAAATGGTACTGGAATTTTTGTTGGAGCTTTTACTAACGATAACATTGAAGATATTCCAGGTTTGTCAATCGGTACAGTCAATCTCAAAAATTCAGAAATCCATGCCGACGTATTATTAGGAGATGGTATTTTCGAAAATCCAAAATCTTGGGGAACCGATAATTATTGGAATGATAAAGAGGTTAAAGCGATCTCCAACGGCACCTTCACCTTAAGCACTGATCAGTCTACTCTAGAAGGCAGAGCAAATATTGCTAAAGACAGAAATGTGCACTTTGATTTAAAAAACAATACAACGTGGACGTTGAAAATCAGCAAAAATGAAAAAGATGATGATGGCAATCTGCTTGATATCGCTCAAAGATCTCGTTCTGATGTTTCTGTGCTTAATCTCGATAA
>NZ_JBHIQG010000502.1:0-1343 GCF_042196425.1 Bartonella sp. AD328YNZD
AAACAGCTGGATATAAAATCATAGAAGTTAAGTCTCTATCACTTAATTCTTCTAGAGGATATCAGATCAAAACCTCCAAAGGAGGCGTTATTAATTGGTATGAAAGCACAGGAAAACTTCAAGTTCAAGGCAGCGAAAACATAAAACAAAAGTTAATAGAAGATTTAGCAAAGCATATAGAAGAAACATCAACGATTCTTTTCTCAAAAATGGCTTCCAATACCTCAAATAAAAAAATCTTTATCGTTCACGGTCATGATCGTACTGCCCTAAAGCAACTTACATCTATTCTTAATGATTTTAATCTTGAACCATACATTTTACAAAATACGAGTGGTAATGGCTTAACCATCATTGAAGCTTTAGAAAAAGGAATCTGTAGCGATTTCATAAAATTTGGTATTGTGCTGCTTACTCCCGATGATATAGGCTATGCCAAATCTGCCGGCAAAAAAGCAGCACAACCCCGTGCACGACAAAACGTTATTTTCGAAATGGGCATGTTAATATCTGCGCTTTCTCGCAAAAATGTCGCTATTCTAAAAAAACAAGACCTTGAACTCCCTTCAGATATTAATGGAATTATATACCTTCCTTTTAAAGAACACGTAAAAGAAACACTTAAAGATCTTTCTCATCGACTATGTGAAGCCGGCTTCAATTTAGATGCAAAGAAAGTTACTCATGCATTAAATTAAATTTGAATAATGCTTATGTTTATTTTTTTAAGTGCACACCTAAAACTACAAGGCACCCCACCACATGCCACAGACACACCCATTCTATAGGCTCAAAGAAACGATTACCCCCACCCTTCTTCAAACAGCAAGCGATTGTGCAAATTTAAATGAAGGAACAGCAATTCACTACCGTAGAAGAAATCATTTTAGTCTCTTTGATAAACGCGGGGCTGTTGTCATAATTTTGATGGACTTGCAAAGTTTAAAAGGCAGATAGCCTCTCATTCGATTAAAGAAAAATAGGAAATTCACGTCGGGCATATGCTACAGCTACAATTTCGATTTGATTTGCAGCTACTCGCTACAATATAAGGTAATTTTGATGTGTTGCAATTTCTCGTAATCCTGATATCTTCTCGCTTTGTCTGTATAAATATGGATGTTCAGCCAATTGGCAGTACGGATGCTTCCAAAAACCTTTTCATTCGGCACGCCAGCGGATGGATTTTCGCGAGCAATGTAAGTAAAATCTGACGCAAATCGTCGCGCGCCGAAGACAACCAAACAACCGGAAGCATCACTTGTCCTGTTCAGCTTCAAGCTGACTGATTATAACTTCCATTTCAGCCATAACCTCATCATGCGGAATAGGAGGATATGGAT
>NZ_JBHIQG010000503.1:0-1343 GCF_042196425.1 Bartonella sp. AD328YNZD
AACTTTTTTTCTTCTCGATAGAGATCGACAATATCTTGGATATCTTGCGTCTCAAATGTTTTAAGAATGCTGAAATCTATTTTATCTTTATATTGGCTTAGTCCCCACACTATAGACCCCATAATGTAAATAATAACAATTAATTTAAATAGCATCTCTCAACACGCTCACTCAAAAAATTCGTTTTTTTCTATCCTTTCAGATTATTTATCAGCAATCCCCTTGTTTTTAAATAAAAAAATCCAAATATAAGTGTTGCAGATTAACTACATTTTGTAAAGAATAATATTCTTTATTTTAATATTGTTATTTTTACCAATAGAAAACTTAAAATTGCCATTTTCATATAACACAATTTCAATTTGAGAAGACTTCTGTCTCTTTAAGAAGAAAAGTTTGAGAGTGAAGAGATCCGCTATCAAAACTTTTAAAACAAGAAAATGAGGAGTTTAGACTGTCATAAAATAACAGAATTCTCCAGTTGTTAGAGGTAATGGAATGTCGATAGATGAACAAATATTGTTTGTTAAAGAGAGGTAAAATGACAGATAATAGATTCCAAAACATCATTTTTATCGTGACCATGCTGCTTTTTACAGCAGTGCTTGTATCAGATCCTTCTTATGCTTCTTCTGCTCCTAGTGGAGGTGGTCTGGGAAATCTTGATGGTGTTTTAGGTAACATTGTCACAATGATGACGGGTGGGACGGCAAGGCTCATTGCTATTATATGTGTTGCTGCTGTGGGGATTGGCTGGATGTACGGCTTTATTGATTTACGCAAAGCAGCTTATTGTGTTCTAGGGATTGCTATTGTTTTTGGCGCCCCTACTCTCGTCACTAAATTAGCAGGCACAACATAAATGAACGAAGATACTCTCTTCCTTGCCTGTACGCGCCCGGCCATGTTTGCCGGTGTTACGATGGAAGCGATGGCGCTCAATGTTATGGCGACATCTATTCTTTTCATTTTGACCAGTGATTTTACCATGTTTGGTTTTGGGATTGGGATGCATTTTATTTTGCGAGAAGTGACAAAGTATGACCACAACCAATTTCGCGTATTATTTGCATGGCTCAATACCCGAGGAAAACAAAAAAACCTCAACCGATGGGGAGGAAGTTCTACCTCCCCTTTACGCCTTGTCCGCACGTATAAGGAACTAAGCTAAAGGGACGAAACCGGTGAAACAGATGTCAATCATGAAACGGGAAACTTTACCTGAAGAATATATTCCCTATATACGCTACATCAACCAACATGTCATTGCTTTAAATTCACGCTGTTTAATGGTTGTGATGGCTGTTGAGGGTATAAATTTTGACACTGCGGATATTGATCAA
>NZ_JBHIQG010000504.1:0-1342 GCF_042196425.1 Bartonella sp. AD328YNZD
CTTATATAAGCAATATTGCAGATTTTTTATTTTTCTTTTTGAGTGCATTGTTTGCGGGAATATTGTGGTGGAAGATACCTCAACCCATGTCTTTAAAAATGAAACTGGCAGCATTTTCGCTGCCAGTCCTTATTTTATTCTTCGTTATTATATTTTAGTTGGATATTTCATCCTCTGTAAATCCGACGAAGCAAATCAGTGAAATAAAAGAAGCAAAAAGCAAATAGTAGCCGAGATAAGACGTATCGAAATGTTGTACCAGATATTCTGCAATATAAGGTGCAAGAGATGCTCCTACGATAGCAGATAAATTGAAAGTGATAGAAGAACCAGTATAACGAATTGCTGTTGGGTACGGTGAAGCCAAAACAGCACCAAGAGGACTGTATATCATTCCCATGAGAGACAAGCCAATGACAGACATTGCAAGGACTCCCATAACTCCAGAATTTAAGAAATAAGGAATTGCGAAAGAATACATACCGGTGATGATTGTAATCCAAATCATCAAAGTTCTACGTCTAATACGATCAGCGAGTTTCCCAGTGATGACAGTAAAAATTCCACAGAAAACAGCACCGACAATTTCGACTTGAAGAGCTTGATGAAATGGCAATTGCAAATGGTTTGTTGAATAGCTTAACAAATATGTCGTGACCAAGTAAAATAAAACAAAAGTTGCCATACCAGAAAATATTCCAAGAAATAGGATTCGTGGACATTTTAAAAAGACATCTATGATAGGCACTTTGACATGTTCTTTACTTTCAAGAGTTTTTTTGAATTGCACAGTTTCATTGATTGAAAGACGAACCCATAATCCTATAATCATAAAAACAACTGAAGCAATAAAAGGAATGCGCCATCCCCAAGCTAAAAGTTCAGCGCGATCAAGGAAATGCAGCAGACCCAAATAAACAGCAATAGATAAAAACAAACCGATTGAAACGCCCAATTGGGGGAACATCGCATACCAGCCGCGCTTTTCTGGAGGGGCATTTTCTGTTGCGAGCAAAACAGCGCCTCCCCATTCTCCTCCTAATCCCATTCCCTGTCCAATACGGCATAAGGTTAACAGGAAAGGGGCAAACCACCCAGCCATTTCATAAGTAGGAAGAAAACCAATGATGACTGTTGAAAGTCCCATGGTGAGAAGAGAAGCGATAAGTGTTGCTTTTCTTCCAATTTTATCTCCAAAATGTCCAAAAACAACTGATCCAAAGGGGCGAGCAAAAAAGGCTGCTCCAAAGATCAGGAAAGATTGTAAAATGGCAACCTGATCATTTTGTGTTGGAAAAAACACATGAGGAAATATGAGAGCTGCGGCAGTGCCAAAGACATA
>NZ_JBHIQG010000505.1:0-1326 GCF_042196425.1 Bartonella sp. AD328YNZD
TTCAAAGAGTTTTAAAGGTGTTCTCAAAGGGTCTTCAAAGACCTTATCTAAAGGGTATTTAAAGCTCCCTTTAACGCATTTTTCTGCTTGTAGCTTGCCAGCGGGTTTTGTATATTTTGCCACTAGGTTTTGTACCAATTCATTTTTTTTCAAAGAGTTTTAAAGGTGTTCTCAAAGGGTCTTCAAAGGCCTTTCAAAGATCATTTAAAGCCCCTTTCGTGAATCGTTTTCTCTTTTCCTAATCACAATTGGTAATGATGAGCTCCTTACCAGCAATTGTGTTATTTAAAGAGTTACACGAATAAACTGTTTTCACATCTCTTATATGGAATTGACTGAAACTTTTTCGAACTTCTGGCACATCATTGAGAGACAAAAGAAACTTCCCTTTTAATTGCGAAAGAAGTGCAGACATCGTCTGATAATCTTCTCGCTTAAACAAATCCTTTCCATAATAATCCTCAACACCCCAATAAGGCGGATCAAGATAAAATAAGGTGTTTGGTCGATCATAATGCATAATAAAATTAGACCAGTCTAAATGTTCAATGGTAACACTCGCTAAACGACGGTAAATAAGCTTTAATAAGCCTTCAAGTTTCAAAGGATTAAACTGTGCACTACGGTCTTTTTTAGCTCCAAACGTACGGTCGGCTACCTTCCCGCTAAAACTTAAACGCTGCAAATATAAAAACCGCAAAGCCCGTTCCAAATCCGTGAGGCTATTTGGATCTTGTGTACGTAATCGTTCAAACACCTCACGGCTACTGATCTGGAACTCCAATAGATCCATAAAAGGGTGATAATGGCGTTGTAACACCCGAAAAAAATTCACCACATCTCCTGAAAAATCATTGATGATTTCAACAGAGGGAATCAATTTTCGTCTAAAGAATATTCCCCCCATACCAACAAAAGGCTCCGCATAAATGCTATGTGGAATATCCTCGATCATTTTGACAATGGTTTTGGCTAACCTGACTTTACCTCCAATATAAGCAGCAGCTGGTGAAATAGGTTCAACAGATTTTAATTTTTCCTTATGAAGTATATCCATTATTTTTTAACACTCTTCCATCTATATTCGCCGTCTTCTCATTGCTTTAAGTGAGAAGAAGTGGCTGCGATGTTGAGTTGAGTTGCATCGGACGGGTTGGTCGCTAAACTTCTCCCGTTGGCTGGGCAACCAGCCCAGCTTCTATTCTTTGTTGCTTTCTTTTCCCTTGTTTGGTGCCTCAAAGGTGATTTCTGTTGTGTATCCGCTTTGTTTTTCATAACGATGTGTGACAGTAGCGGCTTTCCATGGTCCATTGATTTGCCCACGAA
>NZ_JBHIQG010000506.1:0-1323 GCF_042196425.1 Bartonella sp. AD328YNZD
GAAGTGCTTCTGCCTCCTCTCAACAGTTTGATGGAAAGTGTTGGGGGATTTGTCAATGGTTTGATGGCATGGGCGAACGCCCATCCTGCTTTAACAAGCGCCATTATCAAAACCATTGCCGCTCTGATGGCTTTTAATATTGCTCTGCGTGTGTTGCGTTTTACTATGGCCGGGACACGCCTTGGGCTTCTTCAATTGATAGGCTCTTTTATCAAGCTTAGAGTACTCAGTCGTGGTCTTTCTGCAAGCTGGCGTGGCTTAGCAGCCGCAGGGCGCTTGCTGGGTTTGCTAACCGCGGGTCTTGGGGCAAGTTCACTCCGACTCTTACGCCCCATGACCTTGTTGGTCGGGGCTTTACGGGGGATTGCTGTCTCAGGAAGTGCATTTGCTGCCTCTTTTGGTTGGATGGGGACAGTGATCGAAGTGGTTGGGGCAAGTCTTTCCTCTGTTGTGGGGGGTATTTTTACTCCGATCGGGGCGGTCATTGCTGCTGTTGTGGCTGTCATCCTTGCTGCTGGTTTTGCTTTGTGGAAATACTGGGACCGTTTCTCTTCTTTTGTCAAAGGTTTTGCACGGGGGGTATCTCGGGCTTGGGGGCGTGCCTTTGAAGCCGTTATGCGTTTTTTTGGTGCTGATACTACCACCATCACCAAATGGAAAAACATCATTGCTGCTGCTTTCGACTTCTCTAAACATTGGCAAAAGTTTAAACAAGGACTTTCCTTTGTTGTCGAGTGGTTTGGCAATTTGTGGGAGAGCGTTAAACGAAGCTTTTCCAACTTTTGGCAATGGTTGAAGAGTTTTTTTACACAGGAAAAGCTCTCGGAGAGTGCCAAGGCTGGTATGGAACAAGCGGGCGAAGATCTGGCTAATTCGATTGTCGATGGCTTTATGTCATCTATCTCACAATTGATGGATTTTTGTAAATCTTTGCCTAGCCGCATTAAGGGGTGGATTGGTTCCATTGATGTAAGAGAGTTTTTGCCAAGTTTTTTGGGAGGAAAAACAACCATTCAACCGATTGCACAATTTGCGGGAGCTTCTCCTGTAAATTCATCTGCGAGAGAGCAAAGAGACAAAGACCGTTCCCCCATCACACACAATCAAAATGTCACGGTGCATGTCAATGGGGCGCGTGAACCCATGGCCACTGGTCGTGCGGTTGCCCATGCTTTGCAACGGGCACGCGCTAATGCGCTGCATGGCGGGACAGAATAAGGGGAGGGCGTCTATGAGAGATCCTTTACTGATGTTAGGACCACATCTTTTTTATGTGGACTGGCTGAATTTCCAATCCTTTGAGGAAGAGTTTTCTGCTTCATG
>NZ_JBHIQG010000507.1:0-1320 GCF_042196425.1 Bartonella sp. AD328YNZD
AGTTTTTCTGATGTTGCATAAGAAATACGAAAAGTTAATCCAAGTCCAAAAGCAGACCCTTGGACGACAGCAACAGCCTCTGTTTCTAGAAGCGCTATGACAAAGTCTTCATCATTCATAATACATTGACCGTTAGGTGTTTTCTTACCAATAAGTCCTTTGCAAGAAGGATAAACATAAAAAGCACCTTCGGGTGTTGGACAGTGAATGCCAGGAGCTTGGTTTAACATGGAAACAACGAGATCACGGCGTGCTTGAAAAATACTTTTATTTTTAGTGATAAAGTCTTGTGGTCCATTGAGAGCTTCAACTGCAGCCCATTGTGAAATAACACTCGTGCCAGATGTTTGCTGGCCTTGAATGGTATCCATAGCTTTAATGAGTTCTTGTGGTCCGCCTGCATAACCGATTCTCCAGCCCGTCATCGCATAAGCTTTAGAAACACCATTCATTGTGAGTGTGCGATCATAAAGCGCTGGTTCTACTTGAGCTGGAGTAACAAAGGTAAAACCCTCATACGTGAGATGTTCATATATATCGTCAGTGAGAATATATACATGAGGATATTTTACTAAAACATCGGTGAGTTTTTTCAGTTCATTATATGTATAAGCGGCACCTGATGGATTTGAAGGAGAGTTAAAGATAAACCATTTGGTTTTTGGGGTAATGGCAGCTTCTAGCTCTTGTGGTTGGAGTTTATAAGAAAATTCCGCTTTTGTTTCTAAAAAGACAGGCGTACCATCGTTAAGTGTGACCATTTCTGGATAACTAACCCAATAAGGAGATGGAATGATGACTTCATCTCCTCTATTCAAAGTTGCCATAAATGCATTAAAGAGAATTTGTTTACCACCGGTACCAACAATAATTTGTTCTGGTTGGTAAAGAAGGTTATTTTCTCTTTTAAATTTTGCAGAAATTGCTTGGCGCAATTCTGGAATTCCAGATATGGGAGGGTATTTTGTTTCTCCCCTTCGAATAGCTTCAATAGCCGCGTTTTTGATGTTGTCTGGGGTATCAAAGTCTGGCTCTCCAGCACTTAAAGCAATAACATTTCGCCCTAATGCTTTTAAATGACGGGCTTTTTGAGAAGCAGCAATTGTTGCAGAAGGTTTGATACGAGACAGTTTGTCGGCAATAAAAGCCATAATTTAAAATCCTTATATTATATCAAATGATTATTGCTTTAAGAATATTTTATAAGAGATTATATTGTATGCAATAAAAAACTTCCACAATACTCTTACATAGGCTTTATATTCTTCTTTTTTGAGATTTTTGCAAGGTCATTTCTTCTTAGGTTTTATGAAAGATTTA
>NZ_JBHIQG010000508.1:0-1320 GCF_042196425.1 Bartonella sp. AD328YNZD
AAATAATAGGCTGAGCCATAAAACTTGCCGACATCAAGAAATTCTGCCCGCGTTTCATAAATGAAATTTTGATTGGGCAGCGTGCCCCCAACCCCACCCGATTGGGGCTTTGGTAAAGGAAGCCCCTCAGAAAGTTCCCCTGCATTATTGAGATCGACTTTTTGTGTAAAGAGAGCGCCAGCCCCAGTTAAACCACTGAGCGCCTCCAGTGGATTGCCTTCAACGGTTTTTGCTTCAAAATGCGCATCCCCTGTAATCGAACTTTCCGCTGCCGTGTTATTGAGTTGATCAACCACCAAATTCAACGTGCCACCCGCTTGGACAAGACCTGGAACGCTCTCCAAAGATTCTGAGCGGATATGACGAAATTCGCCATCGGCTATATCTAAAGAAACATCGCGGCTTCCATCAGCTTTATAGCCATAACAATTGTCTGTGTCTGCTTTACAATGCATAAAGGTATTTTTATAAGCAGTTGCACCCAGATTGGTCAGCACACCAGCGTGGATATCGGCATTTCCCCCTGCTTCTATAGAGCTATAATGGTTGTCAATGGTATCAGCGTTAATGATGAGATTGCCGTGAGATTGTATCATCCCCTGAACGGTAGGTTTATGCGAAAACCCTTGCGCAACGATTTCCTCTGTCATGTGTGACCGGTTATACCATCGATACCGTTCTATATTACTGTTTGTCTTGTCATATTTCCAAGTAAATGACTTGTAGACTGTTCCATCGTTTGAAATTGCGGCACCATAAGTTTCTTCTTTGCTCGACCAAAGCTTTTTATCAAATACAAATTCTTCTGTATGAAAGACATAATAATTCGGTACATAATTTGGTAGAGGTGGATGAGTAAGTTCATCCTTAGTGTGCCCCTTTCCCCAAAGGTTGGGACCATCTTGATATAACATCCCATCACTGAGTTGATCAGAATCCTTTGGTTTTTGGAAAGAAATATCGTTATATTCCGTTTTTTCCGTGATGACAGGTGTGCTATCGGCTTCGTTTTTCAGGGTGTTGGTTTGGATATTTAAATTTCCACCAGCTTGAATAAAGCCTGCTTTGTTAACAAGCGAAAGGCTTTTTCCGCTGCCAGCCGCATTGGTAAAAAACAAATCACCCTCTGCTAAAATGGCGCCAAAATCATTGAGCAAAGCGCCATCAACTTGTAAAGCACCATTGCCCTTCACATAGATTAAACCCGTTTTGTTGTTGGTCACATTGCCCGTCACGCTAAAGGCTAAATCCTGCCCCGATGCCAATTGACCGCTATTTCCAAGCTCCCCCGTTTTGATCACGAAATCTCTGGCTGCTAAA
>NZ_JBHIQG010000509.1:0-1309 GCF_042196425.1 Bartonella sp. AD328YNZD
CAGAGACAACTTAAACGTCAAGAATACGCCGCTAATAAGAAAGGATAGATCATGTTCTCACGCTTTATCTATATGTTACACACAGAAATCTTATTGCTTGACAAGATTCACAAAAAACATATATCGTTAAATCAGGTGCCTAGAAAACACCTTGATAGATAGCGGATAGATTGCCGGAACGATCTCTTCTCCGCACATTGAAGGCTTTGACTCATTCTATGCTCGTCGCATATAATGATCTCGTCGGGTGTAGTTATGCTATACAATACCCTTTTGGGAAAAGCATAACGACGGACTATCTACCGTGTTTTCTAGCACCCGGCATCCTTTGTTGGTTGTCAATACTTTTAGGATTTTTCAAAAAATAATTGACAGTTTCTGTGAACAGCTATAGTCTGATTGGCAGGCTTAAAACACCTCGTAACTAATCGGTTCAACAGTATCCCGAAAGATCTGTTGCCCATCATAAGAAATTTTGTCCAGGGTCTTCGTGTGTATGTCCAAGGATAACCTAAAGATACGAAGGACTGTATTAGTTCGGTTGTTTTAGCCCTGGATACTTTAACTTATAAAACAAAGGACTAATAAGATGAACACTCTAATTAAAATATCAGAACAAGCTGTTGGACAAGAAACTGTGCAAACTGTTAACGCACGTGAATTATATATGTTCTTAGAAGTTAACTCTAAATTTGCAGATTGGATTGTACGCCGTATTAAAGAATATGGATTTTTGGAAAATCAAGATTATGGTTTTACGTTTCTCAAAAATGAGAAACGTAAAAATGTTATAAGTAAAGAATATCATATCACACTAGACATGGCCAAAGAACTTTCCATGGTTGAACGCAATGAGAAAGGTAGACAGGCTCGTCGTTACTTTATTGAGTGCGAAAAAAAGTTAAAAAGTCAATCTGGTGATTATGATAATGATACACGCTTTGATTTGCCAAGTTACTGGGAGGGTATGAATGCTGGTGAAAAAGCTTTGTATCTTTTAGGTCCTATCCATGTGCGTCTTGTTGATGCTTTCAGAGTAGATGAAGAGAATAGAAAATATAAAGCTCTCATTAAAGAAGCTAAGCAGGTTTTAGCAAGGTCTGTTACGAAAGCTGCTTAAGTTTAAAATATGATCTCATCTTCTCCACTTTCAGAGTGGAGAGGATGTTAATTTAAAGAAAATTGCCAATTATGCCTCTCTTTTTCCATAAAAAAGTAAATAAAATCAATGCAAAAGGTACTTCCCAGCGGGTTGGCTTCGTTGCGGGGCAGGCCAGCGCGAACTATCGCTAGCGACAGAATTTTTAAA
>NZ_JBHIQG010000510.1:0-1302 GCF_042196425.1 Bartonella sp. AD328YNZD
CCAAGAGAAATGCTAAACATAAGCCTGCAACAATAGTTGTGATAAGTGGTGTGTCGTGGAGCATGGATTATTTACTATTCTTGATCAAAAAGCGAATGAATGAAAATGACTATATTTCTATGAGAAGAGAAGTGTAATGTATCATATGTATTAAAGGCATTCTCATTTCACTTTAATATTGGCACGGTTATTTCGTTTATGCCACCAATTTCCTAGTAGGAGTAAAATAGGAGCAGCAATAAAAATAGAGGATGATGTTGCAATAATAATTCCAAAGACCATGGGTAATGCAAAATTATGAACAGCATTTCCACCCCATATCGCCATGGGAAGCATAGCAAGAATCGTTGTAGTTGATGTAAAAAGACACCGTACAAGAACCTGATTAATCGACATATCAATCAGTTCGCGCAAAGGCATTTTTTTATAAAGACGCATATTTTCACGCATCCTATCATAGACGACAACCTTATCATTTATGGAATATCCAACAATTGTTAAGAGCGCAGCAATGGCTGTTAAATTAAAATCAAATTGAAATAAAGCAAAAAAGCCAATCATTTTTGTGGTGTCTAGAATGAGTGTGACAATGGCTCCAATGGCAAAGAACCATTCGAAGCGGAACCATATGTAGAGAGACATGGCAATAGCCGCAAGAATAACGGCAGTAAAAGCAGCTGTGGCAAGCTCGCCTGAAATTTTGGGGCCAACAACTTCTATTTGATCGAATATGGTATCGGGATAGATATTTTGTACAACTGTTTTGACTTTATCAATGGCGATGGTTTGTTGTGCTTCGCTACCACTTTGTTTCTGCATGCGAATTAATACGCTGTTTTCGTTATCAATATTTTGCAAGGTAATTTCACCAATATTAAGAGTAGAAAGCTTAGAACGCAGAGTGGCTAAGTCTGCTGGTGTTTTCGTGGTAATACTCATTTGGCTGCCGCCAATGAAATCAATTCCGAAATTTAAGCCAGGCTTAAAAAAGAGAAAAACTGAAGCCATTGATAAAATAATTGAGACGCCAATACCAATGAAGCGTGCTTTCATAAAGTGGAAAGTTGTGTTTTGTGGGAGAATGTTGAAAGCAGAATGAATATGCAGTTTTTTAATTTTCCATTTACGAACAATCCAAATCATGATGATGCGGACAATGGTGATATTTGTAAACATGGAGATAATAATACCAAGTAACATTGTTACAGCAAAACCACGAACTGGACCTGTGCCAAACCAAAATAGTAAAACAGTGGCTATAATGGCTGTAACATTTGCATCAACAATGGTTGCAAAAGCTTG
>NZ_JBHIQG010000511.1:0-1301 GCF_042196425.1 Bartonella sp. AD328YNZD
TCATCTGTTTCCCATGTTCTGAGAGCTTTTCTTAAAGCTGAAACCATTCGTTGATTAAGAGCGTTTAATGCTGAAGGACGCGTGAGCTTTATAATACCAGCACATCCTTCTTTCGTAAAAGAAATATCATCACCTGCTCCAAAGTCAATTTGCATCTTACACCCTTTTAAAAACAACTATTTCATTGTTTTTTTATATTCCCCCCCCCAAGTTGAGGAAATATTTGCATGATTGCACCAATACAATATATATAAATTCCTGTCACCGAAATTCCTATTTTAACCCAATACGGAGCCTCTAGTTGATAAAAGAAGGCAGAAACACCAAAAACACACCATAAGAGAAAAATGGGAAAATTAACTCTACGTAAACGAAGGACTCTTACTGGATGAATAAAATAAATTGGTAAAAAAGATATAATCGCCGATAAAACAATAATGATAAAAGTAATCCACTCTCCTGGCCTGACGACAAAAAGCGTAAAAATCATCATATTCCAAACAACAGGAAATCCTTTAAAAAAGTTTTCTTTGGTTTTCATACTAGTATCTGCATAATAAATAGCAGATGAAATAACAATGATTGCACTCAATGAAAATGATAACCCTACCCCCATAAAACCACTTTGATAGAGTGCAAAGGCAGGAATTAAGACATAAGTCACGTAATCAATAATATTATCTAACAGCTCTCCAGACCATGTTGGAAGAACGTATTTAACATCAAGTTTGCGTGCAATTGGTCCATCTATACCATCAACGAGAAGGGCAAGCCCAAGCCAACAGAACATAGCTGTCCATTCTTTTTGAGAGGCTGATATAAGAGAAAGAAACGCTAAAAATGATCCCGAAGCTGTTAGTAAATGAACGGAAAAGGCCTTTGCTTGTGGCATTGTTACTTTTTTATGGCGTAATAATTTAGCATTTGTTTTGATTTTCTTTGTTAGTTTACGTTTCAAGGTTTTCTTATCCTCGTTTTTAAAGTCTTCAATCATCTATCAATACGCCATTTTTTACCGATGATATAACTCAACATTTTAAAAAATCATAAAAAGGTTACTTTTTTATATCGCATTATTTATTACATACTATAATAATAGAAGAGCTTCATATAATAAAAAGAGAGTGATCATTTGGAAATGTTAAAATATTTTCTCAATGGAGAAAGGTTCAAACAGTTGTGATCTTTGAAAAAAACGAGCATAAAGATATTGCTGTTATTGGTGCAGGTCCTGTCGGAATGTTAGCTGCGCTGAGTCTTGCACATGAGGGGCTTTCTGTTTTTCTTGTTGGGCCCCCTGC
>NZ_JBHIQG010000512.1:0-1292 GCF_042196425.1 Bartonella sp. AD328YNZD
AATATCTTAATTTATAAGGGACAATTAGCTATTTTGCAACTTGAGACTCCCGTAATATTCTTTCGTTTCAAATTTGCCTATATTGAATCAATTAAAATTATTTGTTGCACATTAAAAGTGGAGGGAGTCTGTGCGGATAAATATTTTTGAAAAGAGGGATAAATGTTTTTTATGAATGCTAGCAACGGTGAGGGTTATTATATATTGAAAAATGGAAAATCGTGTGATGGTGTAGTTAACATTTTTACTATTTAATTAAAGAGAGTGGTACATGATGGAGACAAATTTAAAGCTATGTGTTTATCGCATAGCAGATACGCTTAAGTCTTTATTGTGCTTTTCCTTATAAAATGACATAGAATATTATCTCTTGATTATGTTGCCTCCCAGTTTCGTTTTCTTGAGTGTTCCCTTACGAAGATCTATCAGATTGATTTTATCTCTGAGGATTTTCCAAATTTGCCGGACATATGTCCGGCTTTTTTTTTAATTTTTGAAAGAGTCCCTAGAAATTGCAATATATGGGAAGATGATAAAGAAAAAATTTCGAAACTGGCGGATATCCAACAATTTTTTTAAGAATACTAAAATTCAATGAGGAATTTGAGAGGGGGTATTCTACTGTACTGTAAAAGTCTGTCTTTTAGGAGCGTGATATAAAATATTTAAAACCTTATACATGAAGTGCTTTTTATTAGAATGTGAGATGAATATTTAAGGCAGGTCTTGTTCATAAAGCCTATGAAGTAAATCAAGTAGTTATTAGATAGAACTTAAAGGAAACTGGATTGTTTACACAACGATGGGAGGTGGCTTCTTCTTCATTTTAGGACGAAGAAGAAGCTGAGAAAGAAATAGAAGAGATTTTATTGTAAGGGCCTTTGATTATAAGGGCAATTGTGTTTAAAAGTGCTCGGTCTTTTTTAGAGTTATAAATTGAATGGAGAAAGCAGAATAGGCTTGTCATCTCTTATGATAAGAGACCGATTCATTTATTTGATAGCTAGATTTTTTTGATCTTTATCTACAGCATCTATTTTTGTGTTTATTCATAGATATTTTTGCTGAATCGATAGATTTAGACCATGACGCAGTTTCTGGTATTTTCTCGGATATACTAACATTCGGCAAAAAAACAATCACAAGAGATGATGTTAAAAATTTTAAGTTAAACTGTTGCAAAAGCGCTGGATACGTAAGCAAGCTTCTTCAAGCAGTTTTTCTGATGTTGCATAAGAAATACGAAAAGTTAATCCAAGTCCAAAAGCAGACCCTTGGACGACAGCAACAGC
>NZ_JBHIQG010000513.1:0-1283 GCF_042196425.1 Bartonella sp. AD328YNZD
TGATCAAGTAGTTTTTCAGCTTCTTGCCTATTTTCAGCACTGCCAAGATAGAAGATGATTTCTTTTGTTTGCCCTGGTAAAAGATCAATATCATAGGCAAATGCTGAACAAGGATCACATCCTGCTGCAATGATATTCGAAAGAGCACCAGCTTTACGGATCGCATTTGGATGTGTTACGGTTCCCGTTGCACCGATAAATTCAGCGCGATTGGTCGTCGTACTGGTTGGCATTTCGGAGGCTGATAAAAATGTGACTTGTTGAGATTTTTCGATGTGATAGGGATTTTGAATAAAATGCGCCCCCCATCTAGCCTCATAAGAAAAAACAATAAAGGGGGCATATTTGGTACGAACATTTCCCAAAACCCATTCAACATAATTATAAAGGCGTAAACTGCGTGGTTTTTCCCCTTTATTCGTGAGAATAAGACGTGAAAAGCGAATAGGTTTTTCAGGATCAAGTGTATGGGTCAGTTCTAATGCAATTTCTGAATGTGTCGATTTAAAAGTTGAGAATCCAAAACCATGACAAGCATCATAGACAACATTTTCATCACATTCTACGGTAGAAACGGGTGAAAAACGTTTTAAAGACTGGTGATCAACCAAATAAAGTGCTTCTCCTGGCCGGTTAGACGTTGGATCATTCGCCCAAGGAGTTAATTGATAATCGCGACTATTATTAACCCAAGTAAAAATTGCACCTTCAGCAGAAACATGAAAACCAAACCTGTGATTAGCAATAACATTAATCCACGGATGCGGGGTGGTGGTATGCCCATGAAGACGTATTACATAATGATTATGCTGATTAAAACCACCGTAACCATTCCAATATCTTAGATCTTCTCCATTCGTAGGGAAAGAAGATGGTTTTTGTTGGCTAACAAGACCAATGGAAGCAAAAAGATTTTGTTCCGTTTGTGGTGTAACTTGCCTTCTTTCATTATATTTCGAAGAGTCTAATTGTTCATAAGATCCTTGATAATTTTTACGGATTGCGAGATCAAAATCATTCTCATCAAGCCGTTTAAGCTGTTCAGATAAAGAGCCATTTTGGGCATCAAGAACAATACGCGCTGATGCAAGAAGCGTTTTAAAACTCTGTTCACTTATTTGATCGCGCCGAAGCGTGAAAATATGTTGGCATCCATCTGCTTCTTGCGTGTGGCGACGATAAGATTCACAGACCCATTCAAGAGCACGTTGTGTATTTTGTATATAGGAAAATGCTTGTTCATTGAGAATGACCAAATCAACAATAAGACCGCGCATACGCCA
>NZ_JBHIQG010000514.1:0-1275 GCF_042196425.1 Bartonella sp. AD328YNZD
TGATTGAAAGATCAACTTCACCAACGTGGCATAGAATCCTTTGACGCAGTGCAAGTGCTTGAAGATCTGTACAATTATGTCGCATCGTTTCTTCAGCATAAGCCCCACCATCAATATAGTGAAAAAGAAAGGGAGGAAGACGACGCTTTGCTGCCTTACGATAATCAAGTGTTGAAGAAATAATCATTGATGGCACCATTATTCCTAAATGAAAAGAGAAAACATCCTAAAACGCATAAAAGCGAATCCATGTACCTACCTATTCGCTATTCTCCCAAAGCACTCTATTGAATAGATAGAAGCAACAGAGACTGCAACTTTCTAAAAAAACTAATTGATAAAAACAACGTCTTTATTGCTCTTATCCAAATTTAAAATCTCACAGTATGAAGTATCATTAATAACGTATCTACTCATATATTCTTCATGTGCAATTAAAATGTTATACTCTCTTTAAAGCAATCCCTCTTCGAAAGCGATTGCTCCGTAGCTTAATTAGTTATAATTTAAAGTCGCGTCTCTCCCCAAAGATCCTTACATTATCAGTTATTAAGAATATAGAGTGTCATTAAGTATAAATCATCCCCCCCCAAAAGATGAAAAAATCCTTTATTAATACTGGAAATAAAGCTGTCGCATACATGCAGAAATCTTCGTATATCAATATTCAAAATTGAGATATTTTACTTATTCATAAAAGTTTATAAAAATATATAGTGCCTAATGCACATAAAGCATAAAAACTTTTAATGTTCATACCAATAGAAACTATTCATATTTAATTGAATAATTCTCTAGCAATATTATATCTTGAGGCTATAAATGAGTTACTAAAATTAGAACAATGTTTATTGAAAATAATTGTTACTAAACTGGAGTAAAAATTTATTTATTAGCTCTATTGAATTTTAGTAACCTATTGATTTATTATAATAGTAAATATGAATAACATATTGAATATAGTAAATTTCTTTCATTGTAAATTTTGTCATGATGAAATAATCAAAACTATTCTTTTGCACAATCATAAATGGAGTTCGTATAGATAGAATCTCTTGAAAAAAGAAATAAAAATGCCTCTCATATCCTCTCAAATACAAAGCCCTAATCTTGGAAAATGCATGGCGCCGGTTTTTTAAAGAACAAAAACTTTTCTTTTATTCACAATATATTTCCTGCGTACATGTTATCAAAATTTGTGGTTTCCAACTCATTTAAAATGCTTAGACAACTTTAAACCCTGTGCTTGATAATGTGATCCAACATCATGTCCAT
>NZ_JBHIQG010000515.1:0-1261 GCF_042196425.1 Bartonella sp. AD328YNZD
TTGAAGGGCAAAGGGCTTGCCAGCCAAACAAAATCGGTTCACAGTGTGCTGCTGTAGGTTTTGTTTTTGCTCCTGCTTGCGCAAGCCGTTCTTTAACTAAAGCAAGGGTGCCATCGGGTTTATAAAAGGGAAAAATGATTTTTTCGCCATCTTCTCCTATGCGGTAACGCTTTATAATCTCTAAAGGAATGTGGCGTTCTTTGTGGAGATAGGTTTTTACAAGATTTTGCGGGGGGCGCCCTGTAGGGACCGGTGGACGGCGATAGGAACGATGGGGTGCCATAAAGGGTTTGGGGCGTGTCAGATTGAGAGCCGCGCGTGCTTCTTCTAAAGCTTGAGAGAGACTAATGCCTTTGACTTCACACCAAAGGTCTAAAAGATCTCCTCCAATGCCTTCTGCAAAATCATACCAAAGCCCTGCTTTGCTGCCGCTTAGGCAAATCGATAAACTTTGACCTGCCTCACCACGTGTGTTGCCTACAATCCAATTGTTGCCTCGTTTGTGCCCTTGGGGAAGAAGCATTTCTGCTATTCTATCTGCTTGTGAGATAAGTTTTTGTTTGATTTCAAAAATTGTGCTCATGGTCATTCGTCTGGTGAATATATTGTTGTTTTTTTCAGATGTGAGAGGTGAGAATTCTGTTTTACTGTTCTCGTTGTTCGATCACATGGTGAAAGGTTTTGTGCTATGCTGTCCTTTTTTGTGCGGGACTTGCTCTATCCTGAAAGTTTTTGAAATGGCTGTGTTGGTATCTGTTTGCCAAGGGTTTAGGAAGGTGGTGCCCTTTGAGAGGGGCGCGTTGGAAGCAGGTAGGGTGGATGATGCAAGAAGGTGGGGGGGGGATGTCTGAGAGTGTGGTGCATGCTGGAGTCCTGTTTTGGGATATCTTGTTGGGGCATGTGTTGGGATGCCTGTGTGGGAGGGAGAGTGCCAAGGAGTTTGCTTTTCATTGAAGGTTTTTGAAGCTGCTCTGTTGATGTCTGCTTGCCAAGAGCATGGGAAGTGGCACCTTGAGAAAAGGAGGAAAGCGGAAAGGAGGAAGGGGGTGAAAGAAGGGTGGGGTGGATATGTCTGTGAGAGGGTGGTGCATTTTGGAGTCCTGTTTTGGGATACCTTGTTGGGGCATGTGTTGGGATGCCTGTGTGGGGCTTTTGCATGGGGAAAACGCTTTTGTGATGAGAGAAAAATGGTCGATGTTGACGCGTTTTACGGTGTGAAGAGCTTATCCAAGTGTTGTTTTGCCGCCCTTTGTTTTGTGTT
>NZ_JBHIQG010000516.1:0-1257 GCF_042196425.1 Bartonella sp. AD328YNZD
AACTTATCAAAAGGAATGTAAATAATGCGTATGATCTTTAATCACTCATTTGAATGAGAAAGCCTATAAACGCTTTTTGTTTCTCTCAAACGTATTAATCATAACGTCTTTATCTTTTAAAAAGATTCATTGAAAACAAAGCCCATGATCATGATGCTTCTTTTAAAACGTTTCAATATGCTGACCTTAAAATTGAGTTGAGTGAATTGAAATAACTTATATTCTAAATCAAAACGCTTGGTAGCTTTATCAAGCCAATCAAAAGCAAATGCATCTTAAATGAATATCTTAAAAAACGTTCTTTTTACATTTACGAGCGTTGGTTTTCAAAACAATCTCTCATAAGACAATAAACAAGCGCTTTTATCAAACGCAAGGCTATAAAAACTGTTATAAACATCAGTTTCAAACGTTTAAACGTTCACTTAGAGAGGGTCTCATAAGCGTATTTTTAAACTATAACTTTTAAAACGTTTCTTAGTATCAAGTCTAAAGTAGATAGTAATTCTATTGCCATGGCATTATTTGCTTCCATTTTTTTGTGGAAGCGAATAATTCCGTTCTTAAAAATTAGCCTGCAATCTATTCATTAAAAGGCTTTTCATTTCATAAGATATAAAATACCTCTTTATCGTTTTCTAAATTTTTAGAAAGCGTTTTAAAAGCGATCTTATCCTTAATCCTTTTATGCAATCTTTAAAATATTCGGTGTTATGATGATGCTGTTATGACAGCTCTCTATTTTGCGCTTCTAATTTTGAGAACTGTAATTTTATGTTTTTATCATGTGATTAACAATCCAATCTTTAAAACAAGATGGGATCTTTAAACGTATGCGATTTCTGCTGTGATAAAAACGTATCATAAGATTTATGAACTGTTATGTATAATAACTGCTTTTCATTTTATTTGAACGTTTACATGCGTTATAATATTTACATCATGATTTGCTTTTTATGGTCTATTCATACATGCCAATCTTATATAAAAAATGGTCAAATGAATCATGCATAAAAAGATGGATTCTTAAGTGGATTCATATAAAATAATTACACTCAACATATTGACTTTATTGTGTTTTTTGATATTATATCGAATATGCCCTTATTGGGATGTTGAGGATTATTATGGCAAAGATTTGTTTAAGCGAGAGGATTATCAGAGGATGGCTATGCTGCTCGCACAATTAAAAGGGAAGTTTCTTTTGTCTCTCAATGATGTGCCAGAAGTTCGAAAAACCTTCAGTCAATTTACCTT
>NZ_JBHIQG010000517.1:0-1249 GCF_042196425.1 Bartonella sp. AD328YNZD
GATGCCATTTTATCTTCTGTCCAGCCAAAAAGCGCTTTCATTTGCGAAACTGTCGCACCAGCATTGGCTGCACGTGTTGCTGCTAATTTTCGCAATCCGTGCGCTGATTTTTTAATACCCGCCGCATTACATGCTTCACGAAAGAGGTTGCCAAAACTTTCTTTGACAAGCTTATTTCCACCTTTACCACAAATAAATGTTTCATTACCTATGGGACCAATTTTAAGGGTTTCCTCTAGTTCTGGTAAAATAGGAAGAAAAACATCTGTTTTAAATTGGCTCTTTTCTGTTTTGAGATAAATGATATTATCTTTGACGTCTTTCCAGCCGATACGAACGGCATCACCACGACGCAAGCCTGTATAAAGAAGAACATCAATCCAGACGCGTTCATGTGTACCATGTGACCAACGGTGATAATATTTGTCTATGTCCTCTTCTAGCCATGGCAGTAATCCCTCACTGTTTAAAGATTTTGGTGCTTTTATATTAAAGGCAGGATTTCTATTTAAAAGGGCATTATCAACCGCCCAATTAAAGAGACCGTTTAAAGAGGTCAAAAAATGTTTTGCAGCCGCGGGGGTCTCTCGCCTTCTGTCTACGGCTTCAAGCATGTGTTGTTTGTTTATGCTTTTATATGCACGATTACCGATATGTTTAGAAACATTATTCAAAATTCGATATTTAACTTTTTTAGTAGATTCTGATTGATTATGCCATTGCATGCTTTGTAAATACTGATGCAACAACCAATCGAAAGACCCTTCTGTGAGTCTGGTACGCCTCTTTGTTTTGGAGGAGCCATTTTGAGCTTGCTTAAGAGCAAGCGTATAATTATCGACAAACTCTTGCGTTCCATAGGTTCCTTCAATCCGAAACCGTGGTCCATGACCAATACGTACATACCATATGATTTTACCATGGCGTGTGCGTTCACGAACAAGATGCGGTGGACGGCGTTTTGGCATGGCTAAAACTTTATACCGTCAACAGAGGGACACGATTTGCTGGTATCGTAGTCTTTTTGTTCATTTTCAAGCGGTGGAAAATCGTCAATGCTATAAGTATTATCTATCGTTCTGGGTGTTACGATTTTATTGATATGAATTAATAATTCACCAGTAGGCTTGATTTCTACAACCTCTGCTCCTTGTTTTTTAGCTTCTCGTAAAGCACGTGCAATGGCTGGTTGTGTTATAGTAGGTGGGCGGTGTGCCATATCTGTTCCCCTTCATTTTAGATGCAATTC
>NZ_JBHIQG010000518.1:0-1245 GCF_042196425.1 Bartonella sp. AD328YNZD
TTGAATTCGTTTTGATTCTTTTGATGGTTATTGATCATCTCATAAGGCAAGGGATTTTTATTACAATATGCTGCAATCTATTAAGTATGATAACAAACACGTTACTTTGCGCTCTCTGTTGGAATATTATCGTCAACGAGCTAAATCACCCCGTGAATTGGGAACGCTGTTTGAAAACCTTGTCATGGCTTATTTGAGTGAAGACCCTCTTCAAAAGCAAGAATATGAAAAGGTTCAAACTTATTTGGAATGGGCTAAGGAGCATGATGAAGATGGAACGGATATTGGGATTGATCTGGTCGCTACAATCCGTGATGAAGGAGGCTATGCGGCTATTCAATGTAAATGCTATGACGCCTCTCACATAATTAAAAAAGAAGATATTGATAGTTTTATAGCAGCTTCTGGCAAAAAGATCTTCACCCGTCGTATTCTGATTGATAGCACCGAAACAGATTGGAGTGACAATGTTGAACTGACTTGTGAGGGGCAAGAAATCCGCCCTCAACGGATTAATCTGTTTGATTTAGAAAACAGTCAAATCGATTGGGGGGCTTATAAAGAACAAGGACAAGCTGTTCTTAAAGAGAAACCGAAGAAAAAGCTTTTAGATCATCAAAAAGAAGCCCTTGAGAAAGTCTGTGAAGGTTTAAAAGAAGCAGACCGTGGCAAGCTCATTATGGCATGTGGAACGGGGAAGACTTTTACAAGCCTTAAGATAGCAGAAACCATAGCAGGTCAAGGCAAGCGTGTATTGTTTCTGGTGCCCTCTCTCGCTCTTATCTCTCAAACAATTCGTGAATGGACAGAAGATACAGAAGTATCCTTGCGTTCCTTTGCCGTATGTTCGGATACGCAAGTAGGTAAGCGTCGTAAGAATAAAAATGATGATGAAGCTGGTCTCGATGCATCAGACCTTGTTTTACCGGCTACGACCGATGCCAAAGAGCTTGCGCGTAAAGCCAATAAAACTTCTTTTGATGTGATGACTGTGGTCTTTTCGACTTACCATTCAATCCAAGTGATTTCCGATGCGCAAAAAAAGTATGATTTACCCGAATTTGATCTGATCATTTGTGATGAAGCACACCGTACCACTGGAGCTGTATTAGGAACAGACAAGCGTGAATCTGAATTTATCAAGGTTCATGATAACAGCATCATTCGGGGTAAAAAACGTCTGTACATGACGGCAACCCCTAAGATCTTTACCGACAAGCTGAAAAAGAAGGCTGACGCATCTGA
>NZ_JBHIQG010000519.1:0-1244 GCF_042196425.1 Bartonella sp. AD328YNZD
ATGTGTCCTTTAATGGCATCTTTACGCCACCAGAGGAAGCCGCTGTTTATGCAGAGCAACATGCGAAGGATAAAAATGCACCGCTTTATTTTGTTGTGTTCCCTCAAGCCGATTCTGCTATTTCAGAACTTCTGGTAGCAGGCTATCAGAAGTTTATGGAAAATAACTTTTGGGGTTTGACCAATTCAACACAAGAAGCAAAAGATTTGATGTATAGCTATGGTCTTACAGGGTTAGAACTTTATGGACATAGTCGCGGGACGATGACATTGGGGAATATGCTGAATTCTTTCAAACAAGAAGGTGTTCACGGTATAGCCAACGAAAACACGACTATCAATCTCTATGGACCAGCCTTTAATGTTTTAGTTGCATCCGGTCTGTTAGGTTATGTAAGTGATGGCAAACAGACCACTATTGGCTTTGATGGGAATAGATATGACTTTGTAAGCAGAATTATTGGCGGCAATGGCTATACCTACGAGACAATACCTGCTGGTAGTAATTGGTGGAAAGAATGGTGGAGAGTGATCACAAATCCTGTAAGTCCCCATACTTGTCTTGGAGATGCGAGTCCAAAATGTCGCTATAATTATGGCTCATCTCATCGTGAACAAAAACCTTGAATTAAATCATGGAGGAAAAAATGAAACAAACTCTAAAATTATTAAGTGCTGTAACTTTGTTAGGTATTGCAGGATGTCAGTTTAATAAAACTCCTGGGGGGTATTTGAGCGCATGGGAGAAAAATGGTGTTACTAATTTTACTGAAATAGGAAAAGCCTTATTAGAATGTGGTATGCCAGCTCCTTATGATGTATTTCCAGAAAACAGAAATTTAAGCAACAATGCAATAGCAACAATTCATGCTTGTATGGTTCAATCTGGTTTCCGCTATAAAGATGAAAGGGGGGGGGATGGTGTGTAAACCATAAAGCCGAAAATCTCCCGATTTGTCGTCCAGGTGCTGTTGTTCCACAGCGCAGTGTCAAGAAGCGCTTAAACAGCCCTTTTTGTAAAAAGCATCCAGAACAATATGAATGCTATCCTTAAGTCTTGCTGTTTGTAATGACCAACAATCCCACTATCTTTGCATTTGCTTGGAATGGTGGGATTGTTCCCACAATCCAACATCTCAACTCAGTTCAGAACTGTCTTGAAAAACGAAGATAAAATATCAACAGGCTTTAGAGCCTTTTTATTGTAAATAAATCCATTGAAAGAGGGGAAAATGAAAAAAATCT
>NZ_JBHIQG010000520.1:0-1243 GCF_042196425.1 Bartonella sp. AD328YNZD
GTGGCTTAATGTGCCTCCAAGAAAAGCACGAAAAGAATCTGACAATTTTTTCTTTCGGTTCATTTTAATATACTTTCGAATATCTTGTTTTTTATTGTATCATCATAGTACAGTGATGTCATTGTCATAAAGGAGAAAGATTTTTTATTTTTTCTTACTTTTTTGGAGTGCATCACTTTAGTACTGGTGTAATATCAGTGCTTTAAAATATACGCGCGTTCTCTTGCTTTTTTGCGATATTTTCATGGCGCTTTTTTCATTAAATGAAGAGATATCCTTTCGTTTCTGAGAATTTGTAGGGGAGTTCTTGTAGCGTTTCGATATTTCGTATTAGGATAAGAGTTCTAGTCTATTGAAGATTTTATAACGGATTTATTATTGTTGTGTATTGAAATAATATTTCAAGGCATTTTACTTAAAAAAAGACTATCTATTCTGATAAGGGTATGCTTATATAGGTATTATATTTAGGTATTTCAACCTTAGTGCATTGAAAAGATATTTTTTGCTGAAAAAATGTAAGCAATGAAGTAAGTGTTGTTAGAGGAGCAAAGGTATTTAAAATACGATGTGGAAAAAAGTTTTGTTATGTGCGGGTGCTGTAAAAGAATATCAGGGGGTGGTGCCCATGCTCCTTTTATTGAGAAATAAAATATAATTTAAAAGCTGTTATTTGGCAGAGGATTATGGAAAAATTCAAAATTCCTTTTATAGGGGGAGGCGTTTCATGTCGGTTAACGGATGAATTTTCCTGTTTTGTTAAAATATCAAATTGTTATTAAAGCTCTTTGTTATTAAGGCGCTTAAGCTAACGAGGAAGAGTCTTTTGATGGCATAAAAAGACGAGAGGAAAGAAGAGACACGCTTGCCCGACAAAAGAGAGAAAATAGTGGTTTTATAATCTTCAATCGTAGGCGTTATGACATCATGAATGGCTCTGTTATGGGGGAGCATTCATTGTATGTCAGAGTGTTTGTTGTTGCATGTTTTGGTTTGTCTTGGCTTATAGGTATGGGCAGAAGGCGTGGTTGGTAAGTGGTGTTGTTTGAAGGTTTTAATACTTTAGTTTGAGGCGCTTATGGATCATCTAACCTTATTATTAAGCATGTGCTTGTTGTGTGGGAAATTTATATAATAAACTTTAAAAGGAAAAGTCTATGAACTTGAAGAAAAAAATATTAAAGAATAGCAGCTCTCTTGTTTCTGCTTTTATAGCACTGGGGATGGTTGCACAACAGGTTTC
>NZ_JBHIQG010000521.1:0-1238 GCF_042196425.1 Bartonella sp. AD328YNZD
ATAGAAAAACTTCAACTTTTCATATGCGCAATTTTTCTGATTTTAAACTTTAATTAAGGAAAAACAGGGAATATTTCTTATATTTTAAAATATTGTAAATAATATTATTATCTTCTTAAGAAGAATATTTCATGTATACATATTATAGTTATTATTTATACAGTATTTTTATTTACATTTTTAAAATTTATCTTTGACATTTCTCTAAAAATACGCGATAGCCATTTGAAATGTATCATTGTGATACTACTTTTAATGTAGATAATTAAGAAGAATTAATATGTTTGGTTCATTCAACACATTCGGTCATATGGCGACAAAGCCTTCTTTTGGTCATTCGCACAATTCAAGACCTACTCATGGAAATGCATGTAGTCCTGGTGCTTTTATGTCTCACATGAATGCACGTGGCAGCGAAGTAGGATTTCCGGCAGGAGTAGTTGGTGCAATTCAAGGTGGTATAACTGGGGGACCAGTAGGTGCATTTACAGGTGGAATGGGAGCTTTGTCATTGGGATACATAGGAGGTGCTGCTTGGGGCTTTATAGAAAAAGGTCGTGAGTGTTGGTTCTAATTTATAGAGAATAGCGACAAAGATATCTCTGAAATTAATAGTTTTGTAAGTATACTTGAAAGAATATACCAAAGTTAAATATCTACATCTATGGATAAAATATTTTTCAGGGATATCTATTGCGGATCACCTCTTATAATCAGGATTTTGTTATAATGAATATTCTTTATGAAATCATAAGACTGTTTTGCATTCTCATTGTCGTTATCCCTATATATGCTATTGGTTTAAAAAAAATTGGTGGCTACAGTTGGAAACTATCTATAAAAATAGCCTCATTGTCAGTTATTGTGTTTTTTATTCTTGATAGTTTGTGTAGATATTTCGGTTTATATTAATATTTATTGGATGAGTTCCAAGTACACTGAAAAAATAATTTTCAGAGGTATCTATTGATATCACATACTATAACTAGGATTTTGTTATAATGGATATTCACTATGAAATTGTAAGAATGTTTTGCATGTTAATTATAATTACTCCTATAATTGCCATTTCTTTTAAAATATTCAATGGCGTAGGTTGGAGATTGTCTATTATAATGGCATTATCGTCATTTATTATGTTCTTTATTTCTAATTTTTTGCGTAGATATTTTGGTTTATATTAATATTTAGTAAATTTATTCTTTTAAAAAGCATTCTCATTCCCTCTCCTTTATAGG
>NZ_JBHIQG010000522.1:0-1231 GCF_042196425.1 Bartonella sp. AD328YNZD
GCTCTTGGGCAGCGTGGTATTAATATCATGGAATTTTGTAAGGCGTTTAATGCAGCGACACAAGAAATGGAAAAGGGGGCACCGATTCCAGTTGTTATTACGTATTACCAAGATAAATCTTTCACATTTTCTCTCAAGACGCCTCCTGTATCATTCTTTTTAAAGAAGGAAGCAAACCTGAAATCTGGCTCAAAAGAGCCTGGTAAAGTGTCTGTAGGAAGTATTTCTCGCGATAAAATTCGTTCGATTGCGGAATCAAAGATGAAAGATCTTAATGCAAATGACATTGAGGCAGCGATGCGTATGGTTGAAGGTTCTGCTCGCTCGATGGGTTTGGAAGTGGTGGGCTAGTATTATGGCAAAAGTAGCAAAGAGAATAAAAAATATCCGAAAAGATATCGATTTTAGTGAACTTTACGCTTTAAAAGATGCTGTTTTAATGGTTAAGGAGCGTGCCGTTGCTAAATTTGATGAAACAATCGAAATTTCAATGAATTTGGGTGTTGATCCTCGTCATGCTGATCAAATGGTTCGAGGTGTTGCTCATTTGCCTAATGGAACAGGAAGAAATATTCGTGTTGCCGTTTTTGCTCGTGGGGATAAGGCTGAGGAAGCTAAGGCGGCAGGAGCTGATATTGTGGGTGCCGAAGATTTATTTGAAAGCGTTAATAGAGGGACTATAGATTTTGATCGTTGTATTGCAACACCAGACATGATGCCTCTTGTTGGTCGTCTTGGTAAGATTCTTGGTCCACGGAGTTTGATGCCCAATCCCAAAGTTGGTACTGTAACACTTGATGTTGCTGGTGCTGTCAAAGCGTCTAAGGGTGGTGCTGTTGAGTTTCGTGTTGAAAAAGCCGGTATTGTGCATGCTGGTATTGGTAAGGCTTCTTTTGGTGTTGAAAAAATCGTAGAAAATATAAAAGCCTTTGCAAGTGCAGTTATTAAAGCTAAGCCGCAAGGTGCAAAAGGTGAGTATATTAAGCGCGTTGCTGTTTCTTCGACTATGGGGATTGGTGTTAAAGTTGATCCAGCAACAGTTCGTTCAGAGACAGTATAAGCTAATTTATAATTTTGTTTTGGGGTATATGAACATCAAAATTGTATTTTAAATGCTGGTTTTGATCAGCTAGCTATCTAAGCTTTATAGAGCTTAGGTTGTACCGGAAGAAATTCCGGAATATCCTGTCCGAGATTGTAGGTGATACTTTTAAGTATCTTAATCAAAAAA
>NZ_JBHIQG010000523.1:0-1230 GCF_042196425.1 Bartonella sp. AD328YNZD
TTAAAAAGAGTTGATTTCCCGACATTAGGTAATCCGACAATACCGCATTTAAAGCCCATGAGAGTCTTTCTTTTCTATTGATTTTATGGTCAAGATAAAGCTTCCTTTTTATAGCATATTTTCAGAAGAGTTATAGTCTTTGTATTGCAATAAATGAGAAAAAAGTCTACAATAACAGATAATCTACTTTTTTATCTTTTAAAATTCTTCTTATCTTAATGCTCTCCTTAGTTACAAGGATAAGAAAACTTCGAATTAATGTTAATATTGTGCTAAGTTTTTCATGGTATGCAAATCTGCATAAATAATTAATCGGAGAAAATAGAAGAGTGTTATCTCGTTGTACCTTTTTAATTTTAGCACTTTTAGCTTTGGCTGGGTGTGCTACACATCCGTCAGATATATCGTCGATTCCTGTTCAACAAATTCGATACATTCCACCAGAAATACAGGCTTTGTACGGTCCTGTAACGAATGAGGCTTATTTGTTACCTGCTGTTGATCTTGCGACAATTGATCCAAAGTTTTGGCGACAAGAAGTGCTTTATTATACATCTTATCCCCCTGGAACATTGGTTATAGATACGGAAGAATGTTTTCTTTACCTTATTGGTGAAAATGGGAAGGCTTTACGTTATGGGATTGGAGTCGGTAAAGAAGGCTTAGCATTTGAAGGTGAAGGGGTTGTACAGCGCAAGCGTCGGTGGCCTAATTGGGCTCCTACTGCAGCAATGATGGCTCGAGAGCCAGAACGTTATGGTCATTTAGGGAAAGGAATGCCTCCAGGTCCTGATAATCCATTGGGCGCACGGGCACTCTATCTTTTCAAAAATGGAAAAGATACACTTTTCCGTATTCATGGCTCACATGAATCTTGGTCAATTGGGCGTGCTATTTCAAGTGGGTGTATCCGTTTGCTCAATCAAGATATTATTGATCTTTATAATCGTGTTCCCGTTGGTTCGCGTGTTGTGGTGTTGCAAAACAATAGGAGTAACCCTACAGTTTACAGTCAACAATTAAATGGCTACGATCCACTACAATCAACCATTCAGCCGGATGATTTTTAATTTTAGGGAGAAGATTGGAGAGGACCATTGAGTATTTTGGTTTGCTGTTCAATCTTCTCTTTTTCCAAAAAAAGAGTATAGATCTCTTCTCTGTTTCAAAAGATATGTACAAATATCATTGTTCTATTTGCTAGCTTTCATATTTTCCCAACAGGTTTTG
>NZ_JBHIQG010000524.1:0-1226 GCF_042196425.1 Bartonella sp. AD328YNZD
AATCTTGGAAGAGTGGCTTCTGGTGATATGGTTGGACAGAATCCGTCTTTTAATGCTGCGCTTCAAAATAGCTTAGACCGCGTCAGAGATACGATTAACAGCTCTTTTGCCGGTGCGGGTCGTTATGGTTCTGGTGCACATACGGGTGTATTGGCAAATGAACTTGGTGCTTTGTCTACAAGTGCTACAGCAGACCAGTATAATCGTGATGCGGATCGCATGATGCAAGCCAATGCCATGATAGACCAAGCCAATCAAAATCAGTTAGGAGCTTCAAATAACTTCTTACAGGGTTATGGGAATGCCTATTCCAATGCCATACAAGGGGGAGGTGTGCTTGATGCCCACAATCAACGCCTTGTTGATGCCAATAGAGAACGTTGGCTGGAACAAGACAATAGCGGCTGGAATAGGTTGAATATGCTTATGAATGCCGGTCATGGCTTTGCAAGAAATTACGGCACGACAACGAATAATAATACAGCTTCGATGATACAAGGGAATAGCCCATGGAAAAATGTAGGGACAATAGGTTCTCTGGCACTTCAGGCAGCACCAATGGCTTTTGGTTACATGGCAGGTGGTCCAATGGGAGCAGCGTTGGCAGCAGGAGTCCCCAAGGATTTTTTAGATTACATGAATAAGAAACAATAGCTGTATAATCATTAAAGAATAGTTTTGTAGGAGAGCGTGATGGCATTTCCATTATTATTTCCATTAGCTGGGGCAGCTTTTATGGCAGCGAGAGCTGCGCCTCATATTTTTAGATATATTGCTCCCAAAGCGGTTACAGGGGCGAACAGATTGGGACAATTAATAACAAAGAGCCCCGTGGGAAAATTCGCAACAAAGAACCCAAAAACCACTGCATTTACGGTTGGGGCATCAGGCATTGAAAGTATGATGACACCAGAGAAAGCACATGCACCATCCAACCCCTATTTACAGAACATGCAGAATCCATATGGACCATTTATGCCCTATACGGTTCCTAGAGCGGATATGCCTCTTGGAGTTGATCAACAGCCACCTATGCCAAATGCACTAGAGAGTACTCCACAAGAACTAAAACCTCATGTTAATGAACAAACGCAACCATTAGCACCCGCTTCCCCAACACCGACTCCTGAACTGACAGATGCAGAGAAATTTTTACAGTCCAATACTTATAAGTTTTTTCAATCAGATGCGTATCAGAAACTCAAAGATCTTTTTGCAGGTATGGC
>NZ_JBHIQG010000525.1:0-1225 GCF_042196425.1 Bartonella sp. AD328YNZD
TGTAAAACGCCAAACATTACGGAATTATTTACGCTTACAAGGACAAACATGGATTGATGATCCAACCAATGAAGATCGCAATTTTGAACGTGTACGTGTGCGTCAATCTCTTTCTCCACAAAAATTGTCTTATATTGCTCAAAAAATAAATGAAGCCGCATTGCAGCGTCGTCAACACGCGCAAAATATTGCCGATTTGATCTTAGCACTGGATATTACTGTCCAACATGGACGTTGTTTCATAGCAAAGCCTGCGCTATTTTTACAGAAACATTCCAGTTTTCCTTTCGTGGTGGGGCTCTTTGCTGTGCTGATGGGAGGGGGATTTTATTTGCTCCCCAATCAGAAATTAAGCATGCTTGTTCAAAAACTCTGTCTCGATTCTCCAGAAAAGAAGCGTTTTACTTATGCGGGCTCTGTTATTGAATATAACAAGCAGGGAATTTCTTTGTGGCGTGAAGGGCGAAATATAAAAGAGGCTATCGTTGAGCCAGATAAAACTTTTATATGGGATGGGCGCTATCATATCACAAATCATGGATATGAGGCTATAAAGGTTGGAGCCGCAAATTTAGAACAGCTGAAATTTTTATTAAAAAATAGCGATTTTGAGCTTGAAAAGCCTCATTTTCCCTCTTTACAATCGCTGGTGATGATCTCAAATGACAAAGGGTGTGATATTCCAGAGTTGATTTCTCAAGCAGTTGTTCATAAAAATGTTATCATCAAGCGGATTATGGCACCTTTCGATTGGCTTTCTTCGCGAGAAGATGCTGCTGTGGTAAATGTTGTGGAACCTTTTTTTAATATTGAGGTGAAAAGATAAAGAAAAATTACTCTAAAAGAAAATAAACAGCTTCTCATCCCTTGGCAAGGGGCTGACAAGGTTATATGTTAAGGGGAACTGTTTGAAATCTATATTTGATTAAGTGGGCTGAATATGAATTCCAATTACCGCTCTCTCCTCATTTGGGGAGTTATTGCTTTGATTTTGATTGTGTCGTTTTCTTTCTTTAATGGAGATAGTCAACGTTCTGGTGGTGGAGAGGTCTCTTATTCTGAATTTTTGCAAAAAGTTGAGAATAATGAGTTGAAATCTGTGACCATTCAGGGTCAAAAATTAACAGGAAAAACCATTGAACATAGAACTATTTCAACCTATGCTCCACGAGATCCAGGTTTGATACAAAAATTGGAAAGCAAAAACGTCAATGTTAAAGCTATT
>NZ_JBHIQG010000526.1:0-1222 GCF_042196425.1 Bartonella sp. AD328YNZD
TGCTGATGGCAAGGTGCATGTG
This sequence comes from Bartonella sp. AD328YNZD, assembly GCF_042196425.1. Classification (NCBI taxonomy): domain Bacteria; kingdom Pseudomonadati; phylum Pseudomonadota; class Alphaproteobacteria; order Hyphomicrobiales; family Bartonellaceae; genus Bartonella; species Bartonella sp. AD328YNZD. The sequence goes on from NZ_JBHIQG010000526.1 coordinate 23, forward strand.
TCCTTTAATGGCATCTTTACTCCACCAGAGGAAGCCGCTGTTTATGCAGAGCAACGTGCGGAGAATAAAAATAATCCGCTTTATTTTGTTGTGTTCCCAGAAGCCGATTCTGCTATTTCAGAACTTCTGGTAGCAGGCTACCAGAAGTTTATGGAAAATAACTTTTGGGGTTTGACCAATTCAACACAAGAAGCAAAAAATCTGATGTCTCGCTATGGTAACACGGGATTGGAAGAGTATGGCCATAGCCGCGGTACCATGTCATTGGGGAATATGCTGAATTCTTTCAAACAAGAAGGTGTGCACGGTATAGCCGACAACACGAATATCAATTTCTATGGACCAGCCTTTAATGTTTTAGTTGCATCCGGTCTGTTAGGTTATGTGAGTGATGACAAACAAACCACTATTGGCTTTGATGGGAATAGATATGACTTTGTAAGCAGAATTATTGGCGGCAATGGCTATACTTACGAGACAATACCTACTGGCAGTAACATGTGGAAAGAATGGTGGAGAGTGATCATGAATCCCATAAGTTCCCATACCTGTCTTGGAGATGCGAGTGATATATGCAAAAAGCGTTATGGCCCTTCTCATCGTGAACAAAAACCTTGAAGGAGAAAAAAATGAACATGTTGTTTAAATTACTGAGTATAATAGTTTTATTAAGTATAGTGGGATGTCAGTTTAATAAAACTCCTTCATCATCTTTGGCGATGTGGGAGAAGCCAGGAGCAGATTTTACTGAGATAGGAAAAGCCTTGTTAGAATGTGGTATGCCAACCCCTTATGATAAGGATCCAGAAAATAGAAAGTTAAGTTTAAATAAAAAGGCGTTCATTGATTCTTGTATGGTTCAATCAGGATTCCGCTATAAAGATACAGAGGCAGGAACGTGGTGTGAGAATTTTCAAGGAAAGAATCTTCCGGCTTGTCGTCCAGGTGCTGTCATACCACAGCGCAGTGTCAAGAAGCGCTTAAACAGCCCGTTTTGTAAAAAGCATCCAGAACAATATGAATGCTATCCTTAAGTCTTTCTTGTGATGATCAACAATCTGCCATCCTTGCCTTTACTTGGAATGTCGGGATTGTTTTCTCAATTTACCATCTCAACTCAGTTCAGAACTGTCTTGAAAAACGGAGATAAAATATCAACAGGCTTTAGAGCCTTTTTATTGTAAATAAATCCATTGAAAG
>NZ_JBHIQG010000527.1:0-1212 GCF_042196425.1 Bartonella sp. AD328YNZD
GTACGGGAGATGATATTTATGGAGCTGAAGCTACCATTGAATTAACAGAAAGGACAAAGATCTCTGGTGATTTATTGTTAAAGGCTCAAAATAATTCTTCTCTATTGGTGAAAGCAAAGAATTCTACCCTTACAGGGGGTATTCGTGTTGAGGATGTATCAACTGTTCACTTAGAATTAACACATGGCTCTGCATGGTATCTCACCAAAAGGAAACATACAGATTTGCAGGAATCTCTTCCTGTAGATTCATTACTTTCGTCTATAAGCATTTCTGATAGCACAATTTTTTTTGATAAATTTATATCTCAAGATTATCAAACGCTATATATTGGAAAAGTATATATTGAGAAAGGAAGTAATCTAAATGACATAAATCCAATAGATGGGATACAATATGATAAAGACGCTTATAATGCAAAGGGAAATGTGCAGATTAAGATGAGTGCGTTTGTGAATAATGACGGCTCGTTTAATCCGCAAAAAACTGATCGTATTTTGATCTACGGGAATGTTTTGGGAAGTACACTGCTCATGATGGAGAAATTTTCCAAAACCTTAGAAGGAGAAGCTGGCAATAAAGGGAGTCAAAGTATTTCACTTGTTCAAGTTGCTGGGACAGCAGAGGAAAGTTCTTTTAAGTTAGCCAATAGTTATACTACAGTGAATGGATTTCCTTATCAATATAAACTTCGTGCCTATGGTCCAAGTTCTTCTTCTGGAAATGCAGATCCAAAGAATAGATTGGTTGTTGGAGAAGGGGATTTTTGGGATTTTCGTCTCGAAAGTGTTTACATTGGTCCTGAATTAGATTCTTCTGAAACTGCTTCTAAGCCAACGTCTACAGTTTTACCTCCTCAATCTGAAGAAGAGACGGTTCCTTCTAAACGACCAACAGAGACTATTTCACCTGAACAACCCCCTTCTGTTGAGCCTCCACTTATACCATCTACACCTTCTTTGCCTGAGGGATCTGAACCGTCTGAAACATTTATCCCTACGGATTCGACGCTGACTCCTTCTGCACCAGTTCCGTCTCCCTCTGTACCAACAGTTCCAGAAAATCCTTCTGCTGTGCCTATGCCTGCACCATTTGTTCCAGTTGAGACTTCTACGGATGAGATTATGCCATCTAAGCCCTCTGTTCCGGTATCACCTTCATCTCCAGATTCTGTTCCTTCTGCTTCTTCCCCTGTTGAACCAAAGCCTTCTG
>NZ_JBHIQG010000528.1:0-1190 GCF_042196425.1 Bartonella sp. AD328YNZD
GATCAACAATAAAACGATGTTGTGAATCTTCGCCAATGATTTCCTCAGACTCTTCCATCAGAAAACCAAATTTGGGGCGTGCTTTGCTTAGTTCATTGAAAATAATTTTTTCCGCTTTGCGATCTGCTTGGCTGACATAATCTGCAGGTCCTTTCAAAGACACTTGCAAATTTTGCACTTCACCGTAATCACGTACCAACGAGCGTCCTGCTTTCATTGCAGCTTGCACCATGACATTCATGACTGCAGAATGGGCCATTGTTTATTCCTTTATTTATCTTTTTCATTTGCGCGACGCAAATAAATCAACTCATTGGTGTCTACAATGATACGTTCACCAGCATTCATAAAGGGAGGAACAAGAATCCGAATCCCATTTTCAAGAATAGCGGGTTTATAAGAAGCTGTAACTGTTTGTCCTTTAAGTGCAGGATCGGCTTCAGCAATCGTGACAGCAACCTGATCAGGAAGTGAGATGCCGATAGGCTTTTCTTGATAAAGTTCAACTGTGACAGTCATCCCATCTTGGAGAAAAGCGGCACGTTCACCAACAAAATCCTTTTGGAGTTCAAGTTGTTCATAAGATTCTGAATCCATAAAGACCAAAGCATCCCCTTGTTGATAAAGAAAGGTGAAATCTTTTTGTTCAAGGCGCACGCGTTCAACTGTCTCAGCAGCACGAAATCGTTCATTAAGTTTTGTACCATCAATCAAATTTTTCATTTCAACTTGGTTAAATGCACCACCTTTTCCTGGTTTTACAGCGTTACATTTAACAGCAACCCATAAGCTCCCTTGATGTTCGATCACATTACCAGGACGAATTTCATTGCCATTAATTTTCATCGTTTCTATCCAATTCTATTCTTGCAAAAAGAACTCTCTTGTTGTCTTTATGGCACTTTTCTTTGCTGCCTTTAACAGTCAAGCTCTTTTTTTATTTTCGGGTTTACCCCCCCCTTGTTAGCCTTGCGGCTCTCTCCATAATCCTTGTATGCTCTTCATTGTCTTTGCTTATGGGCGTTGCAGAAAAAAGTACAAAAGGACCTTTATGTATTTTTGCTTTTCAGTTCTTTGCAAGACCATAAAAAGTGCTCAGACGCAAGCTTTTTAAAAATTTACACAAACATTTTTTGGGATTTTGGGAAAATTTATCCCGTTGTGTCGTAAAATATCATCATTGATGGCAA
>NZ_JBHIQG010000529.1:0-1189 GCF_042196425.1 Bartonella sp. AD328YNZD
AATGGCGAAGAGCAAGTTTGAACGAACAAAACCGCATGTTAATATTGGTACGATTGGTCACGTTGATCATGGGAAGACCTCGTTGACAGCAGCGATTACGAAATATTTTGGTGAATTTAAAGCTTATGACCAAATTGACGCTGCGCCAGAGGAACGTGCACGTGGAATTACTATTTCTACAGCACATGTTGAGTATGAAACAGAAAATCGTCACTATGCGCACGTTGATTGTCCAGGACACGCTGATTATGTGAAAAACATGATCACAGGGGCAGCACAGATGGATGGTGCTATTTTGGTTGTTTCAGCAGCGGATGGCCCAATGCCTCAGACACGTGAGCATATTTTGCTTGCACGTCAGGTTGGTGTCCCAGCAATTGTTGTTTTTCTTAATAAAGTTGATCAGGTTGATGATGCAGAACTTTTAGAGCTTGTAGAGCTTGAGGTTCGGGAACTTTTATCCAAATATGATTTCCCAGGCGATGATATACCAATTGTTAAGGGTTCTGCGTTGGCAGCTCTTGAGGATAAGGATAAAAGCATTGGTGAAGATGCTGTTCGTCTTTTAATGAGTGAAGTTGATAATTATATTCCAACCCCTGAGCGTCCTGTTGATCAACCATTTTTGATGCCGATAGAGGATGTGTTTTCGATTTCGGGTCGTGGAACCGTTGTTACGGGTCGTGTTGAGCGTGGTGTTATCAAAGTTGGAGAGGAAATCGAGATTATCGGTATTCGTCCAACTTCTAAGACGACGGTTACAGGCGTTGAAATGTTCCGCAAGCTTTTGGATCAAGGTCAAGCGGGTGATAATATAGGAGCTCTGCTACGTGGTGTTGACCGTGAAGGGATTGAGCGTGGTCAAGTATTGGCGAAGCCAGGATCCGTTACACCTCATACACGGTTTAAAGCAGAAGCTTACATTTTGACAAAAGATGAAGGTGGACGTCATACGCCATTTTTCACGAATTATCGTCCACAGTTTTACTTCCGTACGACGGATGTTACAGGTATTGTTACGCTTCCAGAAGGTACAGAAATGGTTATGCCCGGTGATAATGTTGCCATGGATGTTTCGTTGATCGTTCCAATAGCGATGGAGGAAAAACTTCGTTTTGCTATTCGTGAAGGTGGTCGTACTGTTGGTGCCGGTATCGTCTCTAAGATCATTGAATAAATAATGCTTGTT
>NZ_JBHIQG010000530.1:0-1175 GCF_042196425.1 Bartonella sp. AD328YNZD
TACCTCCATCACTGTGCATAAGGAGTCCATAGATATACAAAAACCATCATACGCTATTTACCAATTCAAAATATTGCGCAAACTCTTTGAGAATTTTCTATCTGCTCATATCAAATAAAAAAATAACTGGTATCTAAAATGCGGTTAACGTGTTTTATTATAGCAATCTCTTCCTTTGCTTTTCTACAAATGAGTGCCCTCAGCTTATCCTCACCCTTTATGCAAAATACCGTATTGATTTAAGCTGTTTTTTATTGCTTTTGTCATTGTAACAATGAATAATGCAGTCAGCCTAACCAATGCCCTTGATGGACTTGCTATCGCTCCTGTAATAATTGCAACATTATCTTATACTCTGATTTCTTACCTTTGTAGGAAGATAAATTTTGCTGATTATCTTACAAATTTATTATCTTCCTACACACTTTTCAAAACCTCACGAAAAGCTCTCTCCCCCTTAAAATCAAATCCAAAAGCACAATTTTAAAAATAGCTAAAAATAAGCATTAGCAATAGAAGGACGAGAAATCGCTTTTGAGAGAGCCATAGCAACAGTTTCACCAAATTTGTGAGCCTCTTCACGTCTCTGACCATTTTCACAAGCAAATGAAACCGCCTCGCGACGCACTTGCTCAATAAACAGCTCTTGCTGCCGAGGACTCATTTTAGAAAGGTGCACGATAATATCCGGAAAAGCCATTACCCATCTCTCTAGCAACACCTCCTCCGTTACCTCAACTTGCTGAGAAGAAGAAGTGTAGCCAGAAAAAAACTGATAAACAGCAACACTGCGAGAAGCAAAAATGCTAAAACCAAAAATAAGAAATATAAACAAAATAAAAGCAATACGACCGGAGAAAAATCCCATCATCTCTTACTTAAAGATTACAGACTGCAAATATAGGCTCCTTCCATAGCATTCAATGATGACTCAATAAAAAAAATTCTAACCATTGAAAATAAACGCAATAACACTAACCAAGAAACAACCGCTACCCGCCCTATATACTGAGACACTATAGATGAAACAATAGCATATCTTACGCCTTTTACCCCCTGATAACATCTTACCAAACTCTAACAAAAACTACAAAAAAACCTGACTGAGGAAATCCTCAGTCAGGCCAGACAATCTAGGGGATCCACGCGGGGGGGGGGGGAGGAGGTTCCCCGAT
>NZ_JBHIQG010000531.1:0-1172 GCF_042196425.1 Bartonella sp. AD328YNZD
TTTGGAAAGAGGCGCTCATGGAGCCCCCACCACCCGTTTGTCCAGCACCAAACCCAACAGAAACAGAGTTTTGCTTGATTGAGAAAACAATCCCGCCATTCCAAGAGAAGGCAAGGATAGCGGATTGTTGGTCATCACAAACAGCAACACTTAAGGTTTGCATTCAGATGCGTTTTTATACCTTTTACAAAAAGGGCTGTTTAAGCGCTTTTCGACACTTCTCTTCGGAATGACAGCACCAGGCTGACAAATGGGGAGGTCTCTACCGTTAAAAGGAGAACACCAGCTAGCTCTCCCTTTATAATGGAATCCTGCTTGGATCATGCAAGCATCAATCGTTGCATTCTCATTGTTGCTTAACTTTTGAACTTCATCCTCAAGATAATTAAGGTGTGGCAAACCACACTCTAGCAATGCTTTTCCTACCTCCGTAGAATCTGCTCCTAGCTTCTCCCACACAGCCGTCTCTCCTCGAGGAGGTTTATCAATGTTTTCAATATCACATCCAGCAACCGTTAACAGAATGAGCAGGCTTAATAAATTAAAAAACATTTTCATTTTTTGTTTCCTGTTCTCGTTGAATAAAGTTTGTTAAAACTAAATGAACCATAATTAATTTGACACTCACGACTCGCATCAGCATAACAATTATGGGGGCTCGGGTTAAGGCCCCAGACCGCTCTCCCCATCTCTCTGAGAGGATTAGTTGCTATAGTAAATAAACTGTTTGCTGCAAATATCGTCATATAAAAAGGATTTTTTATACCTTTCTCCAAAAGTGAAAAATCTAGATTTAAAGGTGCCTTATAAGCCGTAGGCCAATTGTAACCAATCACTGTACTAATGGGGTCTAACATATGACCTTGTATGTAGATATAATTTTTTTCGCCATCGCTTAGATAATCTACTGTATTGGCCATCGATTGCATGTGAGCAGCCGCTCCAACAAGATAGAAGTCTGTTTTCTTGGCTACACCGTGGATACCATGTTCTTGCAAGTCATTTGCTCCATTGCTTACTGTTATGGTACCACGGCTATGCCCACCAACAATAGCATTGTCATTGCCATAACGATAGATAAAATCTTGAAACTTTTTGGTTGAATTGGTCAACCCCCAAGAGCCCCCTTCAAAAAACTTTTGATAAAACGCTATCCCTAACTCTACCAGCAC